>NZ_JABXEO010000049.1:0-61905 GCF_013372585.1 Myxococcus sp. AM010 | reverse complement strand
ACCGGCCGGCCTTCATCAACTCGACGACCCGCTCACGGAACTCCGGCGGGTATGGGGGGCGTGACTTCGGCATCGTGGGACCCTTTTCGCACAGCGGGTGGGACTCCACGAAACCGGGGTAACTTCAACGAGGGCGTGGGCGTGGTGGAGGTACCGGTCCATGGCGGCGCTGGCCATGAGTGGGGCGCAGTAGAGGGGCGACCACTCCTCAATGGAGCGGTTGAAGGCGTTGAAGGCAATGACGGTGCTGCGGCGCTCGTAGCGCTGACGGACCACCTCGTAGAGGTCCATCGGCTCGTCCTGAGACAGTCCTCACAGGCCGAGGTCATTGATGATGAGCAAGTTGGGCGAGGTGAAGCGCAAGAGGCGCTTGTCGTAGCTGCCCCCGCCCCGGGCGGCCCACCGTTGCATGAGCATTTCATGGGCGCCGACGTAGAGGGCGATGACGCCAGCGCGGCAGGCCGGGACCTGTTAACGCGGATGAGGCAGTGTGTTCGATGGATTAGTTTGGCTTATGTGAAAGGAAGGGACGCCACCTTCACCGTGGCAGGGCTCGTCGCCAGGGTCAGTTCGGTGCCCGGCTCCAGCGAGTCCCGGTGCACGTAGCCCAGGGCCACCCGCTGCCCCGCGACAGGCGACTGCACCACGCTGGTCAGCCAGCCCACCTTCTTCTCCCCGCGCCGCAGCTCGGTGCCGGGGGCCACGTCCGCGTCGCCCAGCAGCAGCCCCGTCAGCTTGCGGTTCATGTGGCCGCGGAAGGTGGCTCGGGCGATGACCTCCTGCCCGATGTAGCAACCCTTGTTGTAGGAGATGGCGTTCGCCAGGTTGGCCTCCAGGGGAATGGTGGTGTCCACCATGTCCTGGCCGTACCGGGGCACGCCGGCCTCCACGCGGAGCAGTTCCAGGGCCTCGAAGCCCAGGGGCTTCAGTCCGTGAGCGGCGCCCGCGTTGGACAGGGCCTGCCAGGCGGCCTCCAGCCCGGCGCGCGGCACCCACACGTCGACGCCGTGGGGCTCGATGGCGGTGCTCCCCAGCAGCCAGACTTCCTGGCCCGCCAGCGTGCCCGTGCGGGCGGCATGGTGCGACAGCGGCGCATGGGGGCTGCCCAGGGCGGCCGACAGGACGTCCGCCGTCCGGGGCCCGAGCAGCCGGAGCAGGGCCAGCTCCCCCGTGGCCTCGTGCAGCTCGGCGTCCTCGGAAATGAGGTATTTGTCCAGGAAGTCCCGCACCTTGGCGCCGGTGCCGGGCTCCACATCCAGGAGGAGGTCCGCCTCCCGCTTGAGGATGCGGGCATCCGCCACCATGGCCCCCTTGGCGGTCACCATGGCGGCATAGGCCGCGGTGCCCACGGGCAGGTTGTTCACCTCCTGGGTGACCATCCCGTGTAGGAAGGAGGCCCGGTCTTCTCCAGTGATTCGGAGGGTTTCGCGGTAGGAGGCATCATGGAGGGCCACGGACGCCTTGGCCGCCCGGTACGCTTCCTCCGAGTCTCCATACCCGGCCACGGTTTCCCGGCCGCCCACCGCGCCAAAGCGGGCGCCCGCCTTCTCGTGAAGAAAATGCAGAGACAGCGGTTCCATGTCCGTCGCTATATAGAGGCGAAGGAGCGAATGCCACGATGGATGTGAAGCACCTGTCGTCCTTCCAGGACTTCTCGCCAGAGAAGCTCCTGAAGCACAACGTCTTCCAGTCCGGCCGGTTCTTCCTGGACGTGTACTGCCTGCAGCCGGGGCAGGCCCAGAAGCCCCACCGCCACGCCGCGTCGGACAAGGTGTATGTCGTCCTCGACGGGCGCTGCCGCTTTCGCGTGGGCGCCGAAGAGGAAGTCCACGGCCCTGGCGCCGCCATTTTCGCCCCCGCGGGCGCCGAGCACGGCGTCGCCAACGACGGCCCTGACGCCGCCCGCCTCCTCGTTCTGATGTCCCCGCCCCCGGAGCATGCATGAGCTCGACGTCTTCCCCTTCGCCCACTCCCGTGGCGACTCGTGGCGCGCTGGCGCTGCTGGTCCTGGGCCTCGCGGAGAGTGGCCTGTCCATCTTCCAGTGGATGCAGCTGCTCACCCTGCGCGGTGGCGGCTCCACCGTGTGCGGCGTCTCCGACACGGTGAACTGCGAGACGGTGTGGAACTCCCCCTTCGCCAGCCGCGTGCATGACCTGGTGGGCCTGCCCGTGGCGGCCCTGGGGCTCGTGTGGGGCCTGGCCGCGGTGGGCCTGTCCGCCCTGTTCCTGGCGTGGGCCCGCTCGGGCCGTCCGGTGCGTCCGGCCGCCAACGGGCTGCGGCTGGTGGCTGTCGCGGGCCTGGTGTCCGTGGCCGTCTTCGTCGTGGCCAGCGCGCAGTCGGGCGCCCTGTGCCCGACGTGTCTGGCGACCTATGCGCTGGTGGTGGCCTTCGCGGGCATGGCCTGGAAGGGCCTGCCCGGACCGCTGCTGCCCGGCGCGGGTGAGTGGGGCGCCACGCTGAAGTGGACGGTGGGCGTCACGGCCGCGGTCTTCCTGGCGACGCTGCTGCCCGGCCGGGCCACGCCCAAGGCGTCGGAGGCGTCCGGTGCCGCGTTGCTGCCGCCCGTGCCGCAGGTGGCCAGCGCGCCGATGCCGGGCGTGGCGCCGCAGACGCCGCCGCCTCCGCCCGCGTCGTTGGAGGAGTTCCTGCGCTCGCTGCCGCCGCAGCATCAGCAGTTCATCTCGGACTCGCTGGCTGCGTACCGCAGCGAGACGCCGCAGCCCGCCGCGTCGCCCGCGCGTCACCGCTATGGGCCGGTGGATGCGCCGGTGAAGATTGTCGAGTGGACGGACAGCAAGTGCCCCCACTGCAAGATGCTGGTGGAGGAGCTGTCCGCGCTGAAGAAGCGCGTCCCGGAGGGGAAGCTGTCGCTGGAGGCTCGCCAGTTCCCGCTGGATGGCGCGTGCAACCCGGCGATTCCTCGCCGTGGGCCGGACGCGCCCAGCGTGCGCTGCGTGGCGGCCCGCGCGCAGATCTGCTTGGAGGGCGCGCCGGACTACTGGGAGCTGCGGGAGAAGATGTTCGCCGCGCAGGCCGTGCTGGACACGGAGCGGGCGGTGGAGATTGCGTCTTCTGGCTCGGTGCCGCGCTCGCAGCTGGAGGTGTGCATGAACAGCCCGGCGACGACGGCGAAGATTCAAGAGGACTCTCGCTACGCCATGCGCCACCACATCCAGGGGACGCCGCTGGTGCTGGTGAATGGCCGCGAGGTGATGCCCTCCGCGCCGTTCATCTACGCGCTGGTGATGGCGGACGGCAACCCGAGCGCCCCCGCCTTCGACGTGCTGCCCCCGCCGCGCCCGCGCCCGGCCGGTGGCCACGACGACCACGCGGGTCACAACCACTGAGGACGCGGCACCCGGGCCATGGGCAAGCGCGACAAGAAGGGGGAGCCGCCAGCGGCACCGGCGGCTCCGTTCAACAATCCGTTCGCCGCGCTCTCGGTGCAGCGGGAGGCCTTGCCCCAGGCGCCCGCCGCGCCCGTGGCTCAGGCGTCTGTGAAGGCCGAGCCCAAGGGCCCCGCGCGCGCGGTGGTGCGCATGGAGCGCAAGGGCCGTGGCGGCAAGGAAGTCACGGTGGTGGAGCACCTGGCGCTGCCCGCGGCTCAGCGCGAGGTGTGGCTCAAGGCGCTGAAGAACTCGCTCGGCTGCGGCGGCGTGGTGGAGGACGACACGCTGGTGCTTCAGGGCGACCAGCGTGAGCGGCTGCCCGCGCTGCTGGAGGCTCGGGGCGTGCGGAAGGTCACGGTCGGCTGACGCGCTGGGTGTCGGGCGTTGCGCGCGGAGGGCGCGGTCTGGTGTCCTCCGTCTGAAGATTGCCCTCCAATCGCTGGTCGTGAGGTGACTGAGCATGCCCCGATTTCGTGGCGCTCCCGCACTTTGCGCAACGCGTGGCACAGGGCGGATTTACGAGAGTTGCTGTTCAGGTGCGCGGACTCTGAGGGAGCGTGCCTGTCCGTCGTCAAAGACTGGAAATAGTCCGACTTGAAATTCGGGCGTCCCAGGGAGAGTGGTACCAATGGCAGCCCTGCTGCGTCTGCCTGCTCTTCTGAGGGCAACCGCGTCCGTTTAACGTGATAGAGAAAAGTGGAGCAGAGTCAAAGGCTTGAGTGCAGCTGCTCAGGCAGGTCTACCGAAGGGACACGCGCACCGGGGCATGGTGCGTCAGCGCCGCCCGCATTCTGCTTGTACTCTCGATGTCCAGACGTGGTGGCGTGGCCCTTGGTGGTACGCTGTGTCACGCCACAGGATGGATGGACCCCACATCTGGGCATACGGTGGACGTCGTACCGCCGGGTAGAGTTCACGCTGGCCGACCTTCTCGCGGGCCCGTCTCATGGACCTCTACAATCTGACGCCCTTCACAGCGGGACGCTTCGTCTTCCTTGATGGAACGGGACGCGAATCGTTGCTGGTTGTCGTCAAGGCCACCTTCTCCCTCCAGGAGGGCCGAGCCGTCGTCGCGGCAGCGCAGGCGCCGCTCACCCTGGCGGACGAGTACCGGGGAGCGCCCGCGCGGTCGAGTCTGCTGCGCGCTTCCGACCTGGCGCCGTTCAAGCCCGCGACGGATGTCCTCCTCGACGGATTCGCCTACGCGGGCCGCCGCTCCAGGACGGAGGTGCTCGTGGCGCTCCAGGTGGGGGCCATCACCAAGGGTGTCCAGGTCTTCGGCGAACGCGTCTGGGACACCTCCTTCGGGATTCCTTCCCTGTCGTCCCCCCCGTCCCTTCGAGCGCATGGAACTGACGTGGGAGCGGGCCTTCGGAGGCACTGACGACAGCCATCCTGAATACCCGGAGCGATGTGAGGCGAACCCCGTAGGGCGGGGCTTCCGCTCCACGCGCTCCCGTCGCGGGCTGGATGGGCTGCCCCTGCCCAACCTGGAGGATCCCCGAGCGCCGCTTCGCTCGACGCGTGAGCGCCCCCCGCCTTGCGGCTTCGGCCCACTACCTCCGCATTGGACGCCGCGCGCCCGCCTTGCCGGGACGTATGACGGCGCATGGCAGAGGGAGCGGCTCCCGCTGCTTCCGGAGGACTTCGATGAGCACCACCACCTCGTGGCCCCCGCGGACCAGCGGCTGTCCGGATATGTCCAGGGCGGCGAGCCGGTGAAGGTTGTCGGCGCCACGCCCGAGGGCGTGCTGGAGTTTCCGCTCCCGTCCCTGCGGCCGGAGGTCATCGTCAAGCTGGGCGCCGCGCGCGAGACGCCGCCGTGCCGCTGCGACACCGTGCACATGGACTGCGAGCGCAAGCTGCTGACGCTCGTGTGGCGCGCGCGGTGGGTCATCCATGGCCGGGTGCCCTCCTTGCATTGGGTCAAGATCCAGCTCGCGCGAGGCGCTCATGTCGCGTGAGCCCATCTGCGTCACGGGGCTGGGAATGCGCACCCCCATCGGGCGTCACGCCGTCCAGTCCTGCGCGTCCCTGCGTGCCGGCCTGAAGCGCTTCACTCCGTGGCCTCACTTCGGTGTGGATGGTGCGGGGCAGGAAGGCCTCACCGCGTCCTTCACCCGCCCTGACCTGGGGGACCGCTCCTGGGTGGAGAAGCTGCTCGACCTCGTGGAGATGCCCCTGGCCGAGGCCCTGTTCAGCGCCAGGCTGTTCGGGCTGGCGCAGGGAGGGCATTCCGGCAGGCGCGTTCGGGTCCACGTCTACCTGGGGACGCCCTACCCGGACCGGCCGGGCGTGTCCCCGGAGGACCTCCAGGAGCTCACCCTCCACCTCGCGGAGGACCTCTTCCCGCAGGCCCCGGAGTCCCTCCGGGTGCAGCTCGTCTCCCTGGAGCATGTGTCCGGACTGGCTGGCATCGCCTGGGCCAGCGCCGCACTACAGGACGGCGCTGCGGACGTCTGCCTCGTCGGAGGAGTGGACTCGCTGCTGGACAGCACCTTCTTGCAGGCGCATCTGGAGGCGGAGCGCCTCAAAATCCCGGGCGTCAGCTCCGGAATCATCCCAGGCGAGGCCTCCGCCTTCCTCGTCCTGGAGCGCAAGTCCGACGCCCGCCGTCGCGGAGTGCCCCTGTTGGCCCATGTCGACGCGGTCGCGCTGGAGCAGGAGCCTCCCTGGACACCAGAGGCCCCGGTGCGGGGCCAGGCGCTAACCCGAGCCCTGCAAGCGGTGCTGGCGACGGTGGGAGGCGCGACCGGCTTCGGTCACGTCATCAATGACTTGAACGGAGAGCGCTGGCGCTTCCTCGAATGGGCCCTCATCGAGACGCGCTGCCTGGGAGACCTGCCCCGGGGCTGGCGTCTGTGGCATCCCGCGGACAGCCTCGGTGACGTGGGCGCCGCCTCGGCGGCCGTGGCCGTGGGGCTGGCCCTGCATGCCTTTCAGCGCGGCTACGCACGGTGTCCGCGCATCCTGATTGCGTCCACCTCGGAGCGCGGCGAGCGGGCCGCGCTCTCTCTTTCCCAGACAGGAGAGCGTTGATGCCTTCGACTGTGGTCGTGAACCACCTGACGGTCGTCCACAAGGACAGTGGGGGCGTCTCCATGGCGTTCCCGGACGTCTGCAAGACGCCCTCGCCCGCTGGCCCCGTTCCCATTCCCTACCCCAACGTGGCGCAGTCGGCGGACACCGCCAGCGGCAGCCGGACCGTCACCGCGGATGGCAATCCCTTCATGCTCAAGTCCTCGCACTTCGCGCTGAGCACGGGGGACGAGGCTGGCAGCGCCATGGGCGTGGCCTCGAACAAGATCAAGGGCAAGGCCTACCCGAAGATGTACTCCTTCGACGTGAAGGTCGAGGGGCAGAACGTCTTCCGGCTGTCGGACATCATGTTGCAGAACGGCGGCTCTCCCACCAACACGCCGCCCGCGTCGGAGGTGCAGGCGAACACGCTCGCCAGCGGCGCTGGCGCCAATCAGGTCAAGGACCCGGAGGATCCGGAGGTGGTGAAGCTGGCGTGGGCCCGCGCCGACGCGTGCTGCGGGGACGAGGCCACCCTCAATGTCCAGACGAAGAACTGCCCGCCGGAGCAGTCGCTCGCGGTGCGCGTCCACCGCGCGGGCAACCCCAAGTCCGTCGTCGGCACCCTCGAGGCGAAGCTCGCTGGCAACAAGGCCAACCCGCGCTGGGTGACGCGACGGGGGCCATATCAGGAGGAGGTGAAGGTCTCCGCCCGGCAGGAACTGTTCAAGGGGCAGCAGGCCTCCAGCAAGGAGCTGTTGCTGAAGGCCCCCGAGCCCGTCGCGAAGCAGTTGGTGGGCCCGAAGACCCTCCAGACGCCGAAGTTCGTCAAGAAGGTCATCCTGGGCAAGCAGAAGTGGGTCAAGGACACCACGACCCATTACGCCTGGGAGGCCTGCTACGACATCGAGCTGAAGAGGGGAGAGCTGGTGGTGACGCGGAAGGTGGACTTCGACCTCCAGCCAGGGGCGCTCAGCACCGCTCAGCGGCGGCGGGCCTGGAAGAAGGAAGTCGAGCGGGTCTGGGACAACCGCTACCGGCTGCACCGCATCAAGTGCAAGCGGGGCAACAGTTGCGCCTGCTCCAGCAAGAATGGCTGCTGCTCGTTTCGCATCCGCATCAAGTGCCTCTGGGGCCAGGGGCACGGCAAGAAGGTGAAGCTCTATGCGGGGGCCAATGACCCGTCCCAGTGGGGCAAGCCCGGCAAGTGGTGGTTCTCCCATGACTGGTGGGAGAAGCTCGCGGGCGTTCCGAAGGCGGTGCGCGCCCACGAGTTCGGTCACCTCATCGGCATGTATGACGAATATCCAGAAGGGGCCTGCGACCCGGCCCGGAAGTACACCAACATCCCAACCAGTGTCATGGCGAGCGGGGCCCGGGTCCTTCCCCATCACCTGAAGGCGTTCCATGACTGGTTCGACGCGAAGGTCAAGGGACTCATCGGGCCCACCCGCCTGCTGTCGCTCTAGGCGGATGGGCATGACAGATTACCGGTGGGGAGTCCGCGGCCTGCGCTGGCTGCCATTGGCGCTGGGACTCCTGGGCGCCGCGCCCACTGCCACGCGGAGGGAGTCGCGCCCCGTGTCGTCCCAGGGACGACCTGACGCTGGCAGTCATTTCCAGCGCGAAGGAGACGTGATGAGCAAGGGTTACCTGGTGCTGTTCATGGACCTGCCGAATGGCTCCTTGGGCGCCGCGTTTCCTCCGACCGGCAAGGGCTCCGTGGACCTGTCGAACAACTTCCTGGGACGGCAGGAGATTGGCTACTACGAGGCCGAGCTGTCCCCGGGGACGTACGCGCGGCTGAAGCAGTTGCATGGCGACATTGACTTCAGCGCCCTGCCGGTGACCACGGAGCTGTCGCCCGACACGAAGACGGTGTCGGTGGGTGAGAGCTCCGACGGAGAGGACATCGACACGCGGACGTTCCCCCTCCACGCCGTCCCGGACGCCCTGGATCCGTTGCTGAACGAGATGCGCAAGGCCTCCGAGCACATGCTGACGCGGCCGCTCCGGGTGCTGCGGGGAGAAGGCGCGCCGACCTCGCCGCGCTTCCCGCTGGAGAAGCCCGTCTCCTTCGAGGTCACGCTGCGCAACGTGGGAGCCCAGGCCATCGAGACGGAGAACCCCTTCGTCCCCCATGCCCCGGACCGGACCAACCTCCGGCTGCTCGTGTCGAAGGACAAGCCGCCCGGGCAGCTCGGGGAAGGGGACTCCCTGTGGATGGAGCTGGGGATGGAGAACGTGCACCCGCCAGAAGGCCAGAAGCCTCCCGAGAGCCGGCGTCTCACGCTGACGCCGGGCGCGGAGCTCCGCTTCGTGGTCCGCAAGAAGATGCTGAGCGCCCCTGGCGCCTACCGGGCCGCGCTGACCTATTTCACCTCGCGCGGCGAGCGGGGCCTGGAGACGATGGAAGGCCAGCTCACCCTGGACCTGGGTCGCTTCGAGGTGGTCCCGTCCGCCCCCAACGCCCAGCCCTGAGATTCGGTCCATGCTCGCTCGCGGTGGAGAGTGGATGGTCGACCTGCTGGAGGTGCATGTCGACGAGGTGGAGTGGCTGTGGCGGCAGCGTCATGCGGCCTTGCGCTCCAAGGAGTACGACTTTCGCGCGCTCGTTCAGTTGGATGAGCGCATCGCCGCCCATGTCGACGCCCTGGTCCTGGCTGGGGAAGAGGCCTGGGCGCTCCTTCGCACGCGCCTGGTGGAGGCCGAGGACGCGTATGCCGCGTTTGGCGCCGCGCACGCCCTCCTCTTGCAGGAGGACGCGGCCGTGGCGCGCCAGACGCTGGCGCTGTCCGCCGGGCTGGAAGGCGCCGCCTGGGAGGGCTTCAGGCTCGCCCTCCGCTACGCTCCCCCCGCGCGGTATGTGGACGCACTGAGGAGCCTCGTGGCGGGAGCGTCGGAGCGTCACGCCGCCGCAGCCCTGGAGGCGCTGGCCTTCCATGGGCTGCCCGACCCGGGAGGCCGCCTCCTGGACCTGCTGGGCGCGGCCCAACCCGACGTCCGCCGCGCCGCGTGGGGGACCGTCTCGCTGCTGCCAATCCGGTGGCTCGAAGCCCCGGGCCAGGCGCTCTTCCGGCAGCGGCTTGCCCAGCGCTTCCCGACGGCACTCGCGGACGCGTCCTTCGGGGTCCGGGACGCCGCCCGGTGGGCCGCCGCCTGGACACGGCAACCGTGGCTGCTCTCCAGCTTGAGGACGCTGGCGAAGGCCCCGGCGTCTCCCGACCACGTTCCGAGCTTGACGCTGCTGGCGGTGCTGGGGGCCCAGGTCGACCTCCCGCTCTTCGAGCAAGCCTTGGGGCGGCGGGAGCTGGGCCCCGGGCGGTTCCTGCTGGCTGGCACCTTCGGCCATCCCGGCCTCATGGAGGAGGTGCTTCGCGCCATGGAGTCCGGCGGGCCCGCGGTAGCGGCGGCCGCCGCCAGCTCGTTCCGGAAGCTGACGGGCCTTGACGTCAACACCGCCCATCGTGTCGCCGTCCTGCCCACCGAGGAACTGGAGGAGGAGGACTCCACGGAGGAGGTACACATTCCAGATGCGGTCGCGGCTCGCAAATCCTGGGGCCTCCTCAAAGGTACCCTCTCCGGGGTGTCCCGCCTCTGCATGGGCGCCGATGCCCTGAAGGGCTGGACGCAAGAGTGGCTGCGCGGGTTGCCCCTGGATGCTCGGTGGGAGTATGCGCTCCGGGAGCACTTCGAGACGGGGCGGGGCGGGGGCGTGCTCGCCCTCGAGCGGTTTCCTCAGCTACCGGAGTGAGCGCCGAAGCCCGCGCGCGCCGTCTGCAATGAGCCAGAGGTCCGCGACGCCCAGCGCGGCTCCCCTCACGCGGGAGCGGAGGGGGCGAGCCTGGCGCCCCAGGCCGCGGCGAGGCAGGAGAAGACGCCGCGAGTGGATTTGCCATGGCCAACAAGCCCAGGCCCCCAGGCCTGATGCGTTTTCTCGGGGTCGGATTTGAAGAAGGGTCGTCGGGTCGCGGGGTTGCGCGCGGAAGGGGGTGACCGGATTCGTGCACCACCTGACGGGTGCCCTGGATGATCGCTCCCTGGCGGGTGGGCTGTGCTCGAAACTGAGCGCCGCAGCCGGAGGCGGAGGGACGGGGCCAGCGAGCCCCATCCCCCCTACGCCCCGCTCCGCGAGCAGCGTGGACCGGGGCGAGAAGGAGTCGAGCATGAGTGGACTTCGAGGCCAACAGCGGCGCGTGCTGAGACAGGCGCGCCTGCCGTGGGATGAAGGAGTGACAGACCCGCGAGACGCGCGTGGCACCCGCCATGAGCACCTGGGCCTGTTGGGGCTGGTGGTGGCTGGCTTCGCGGTGGGCAAGAGCGGGCTGAAGCAGGCCGCGCAGCTGGCGGGGGATGTGGGCGCGCGGACGCGCAAGCGGCTGGAGCTGCCGCACTCGGTGAAGGGCTCGACACTCTGGCGTCTGCTGCGCAAGCAGCAGGCGGACGGCCTGAGGGAGACGTTGAAGGCCCAGGCGTCCGGCGTGCTGGAGGATTCGAGCGCCCCCCGCCTGCCATTTCCCTTGGGCGTGGTGAGCGTGGACGGCAAGAGCCTGTGGACGACGCACCAGGGCGTGGTGGAGGGGCTGGAGGCCGTCGCCAACGACGAGGTGGGCCGCGCACTGTGGCGACTGGGCGCGCTGCGGGCCGTGTTCACCAGCGCGCTGGCCGCCCCCTGCCTGGACTTGGAATTCATCGGCGCCAAGGAGGGTGAGTCTCCCGCCTTCCGGCAGTTGCTGCCGCGGGTGGTGGAAGCCTTTGGCGAGCACTTTGGGGTGGTGACGGCCGACGCGGGGCTGACGGCCGCGCAGAACGCAGCCTTGGTACGAGATTTGGGCAAGCACTACTGCTTCGGGTTGAAGGCCAACCAGCCCACCCTTCACGAGTACGCCATGCGGGCCATCGCCTCCAAGCAGTGCCCAGCCCGCTCGCGCACCGGGGAGCGGGCGCATGGGCAGACAGCGGTGCGCGAGCTGTGGACGCACGCGCTGACGCCCGACGAGGTGGACTTTCCTGGAGCGCGCACGTTGCTGCTAGTGCGCCAGCAGCACTGGGACGACGCGGACCCCCTCCTGGCGGAGGACTACCGCTACTTCGTCACCTCGCTGGACACCACCGTCTTCAACTTCCACCAATTGCTGCGGCTGGTGCGGGTGCACTGGGGCATCGAAAACCGACACAACTGGACGCTGGACGTCGTCCTGGGCGAGGACGCGCGCCAGCCCTGCCGCCCAACGCGCACGGCCCTGGAGGTGGTGGCCTGGCTGCGGGCGCTGGCCTTCAACCTGCTGGCCTGCTTCAGAGCGCGTCTGCCTCCGGAAGGCCGTCACCTCGTGGAGTGGACACGCGCGTGCGAGTTGCTGCGCGACACCCTCGTCCATGGCCGAAGGCACGAGGCCCTGCCCACACCCGCATGAGGGCTCGCCGGCCCTCCCCCCGCTTCTGGCTGCCACTCTCCTCCATTCGCACGGCGCCCCGGCCGAACGGCGGACCTTTGCCGCACCGCCCCTCACTCTCACGCGGCCTCCTCACGAAATCGCAGACACCCGAGAACGCATCAGGCCTGGCCCACTGGCCCCACCAGCGCTACCTCGAACTCGCCCCCAAGTACTGGGCCGCTACGCGCGCTCGCCTCCTCCCCGCCGAACTCGACGCCGAGGTGGGCCAACTCACCGTCCAGGAGCCGATTGCGGCCTCGTCCGAAGAGCAGTCGTCGCCGCGCTGAAAGCGTCCCGTTCACCCCGTCAGCTTGAGCGCCCGCCTGGGCTTACGGAAGACGGTGTTCGTACAGCGGATACGGATACCGAGCACGAGGCTCGCCCGCCCGCGATGCAGATGGCGGCGATCTCCGGGATGCCGTGCGGGAGGATCCACGCCCAGAACCAGTCCGCCACCCCCTTGAAGTGGTAGACCCACGTGAGCGCGCCGAGCGACAGCCCGTTGGCGAAGAACAGCACGCCCACGGTGAGCCCCAGCGCGAAGGCGAGGAAGGCCACCTGGATGTTGCCCCCTGTGTCAGGGAAGATGTCGCCTCGGCTGACCTGCCGAGCTGACAACGCCCAGGGGGCGAGAGCAGGCAGGACGCAGTGTCGTACACGGATGCATTCAAGGCGCAGATGGTGAAGCGGATGGTGGGCCCCGGCGCGGTGGGTGCCGCGGCGTTGGCCCGCCAGGTGGGCGTCTCCCAGCCGACGCTGTCGCAGTGGTTGCGGGAGGCGAATAAGTTGGCGGCCATGACGCCCCCGCCCGAGGAGAAGCCCGTCAGCCCCAAGAAGTGGACGCCCGAGGAGAAGTTGCGCGTGCTGGCGGAGGCACATGGGCTGGCGGGCGAAGCCTTGGGAGCGCTGCTGCGCCGAGAGGGGCTGCACGAGGGGTAACTGGCGGAGTGGCGCGCGGCTGCCGCTGGGGCCCTCGCCCAAGGCACGAAGGAGGCGCCGTCCGGGGCCCTGACGGCCGGTCAGCGTCGGCGGCTGGCCGTCTCGGAGAAGCGAGTGAAGGAGCTCGAGCGCGTGCTGCGCCGCAAGGAGAAGGCGCTGGCTGAGGCGGCCGCACTGCTGGTGCTCGAAAAAAACTTCAGGCGATAGGTTGGGACGAGAAGGACTCGGGAGACGAGGACGACGCAGCGGACGAGACGTGCGAGAAATGACGCTCGCGCTCGTCGACGAGGCGCTGGAGAAGGGCGTGCGTCTGGAGGCCATCTGCGCTCGGCTCGGCGTCGTCCCGCGCACCATTCAGCGCTGGAGGAAGCCAGCCACGGCGGAGGACAGGCGGTGCGGTCCGCATACCCGGCCGGCCAACCGACTGTCCGAGGTGGAGCGCCGCCGCATCCTGGCGGTGGCCAACAGCGAGGAGTTCCGGGACGCCTCGCCCAAGCAGATTGTCCCCCGGCTGGCGGACAGGGGCGAGTACGTGGCCAGCGAGGCGAGCTTCTACCGAGTGCTGCGTGAAGCAGGGCAGTTGGCCCACCGTGGCCGCGCCAAGGCTCCTGTGCCCAGGCCTCGGGCCGAGCACCTCGCCACCGGGCCCCGCCAAGTATGGAGCTGGGACATCACCTACCTGAAGGGCCCGGTGAAGGGCAGCTTCCTCTACCTGTACCTCGTGGTGGACGTCTTCAGCCGACGAATCATGGGCTTCGCGGTGCACGAAGAGGAGTCGTCCGAGCATGCAGCGGCCCTCATCCGTCGCTCTTGGCAGGAGGCTGGCTGTCCCGAGGGGCTGGTGCTGCACTCGGACAACGGCGGCCCCATGAAGGGCACCACGCTGCTGGCCATCTTGCAGTGGCTGGGCGTCACCCCGTCCTTCAGCCGGCCCGGCGTCTCCGACGACAATGCCTTTTCCGAGGCCCTCTTCCGCACGCTGAAGTACCGCCCCAGCTTCCCTCTGCGCCCCTTCGCCTCCGTCGAGGACGCGTGTCGCTGGGTGACGCGCTTCGTGGCCTGGTACAACACCGAGCACCGCCACTGCGCCATCCGCTACGTCACGCCCGAGGACAGGCACTTCGGCCGCGAGGGCGCGCTGCTGGCCCGACGCCACCAGGTGTACCAACGCGCCAAAGCCCGTCACCCCGAGCGTTGGAGCCGCGACACGCGCGACTGGACGCCCGCGGGCCCCGTCCGCCTCGGCCCCTCTCCGCACCTCACCCCGGCAGTGCAGGAGTTGAAGCGCATCGGTTGAATCCTTTCACGCGACATCTACCTTGACGCTCACCGCAACCGATCACGTAATTGAGTCTCAAGCCCTTATGGCCGCTGGTGCGAGCGCAAGCAGCAGCCCGGCGATTGTCTGCGTTTGCTGGCCGATGGTCCGTTGCTGGCCAGCGATGGGAAGTACTCGCTGGCCATGGCCATCGCCATGGACTCGGTCTGGGAGGAGACTGCCGAGGCGCTGGAGGCCACGGTGGACCCGCAGGCACTGCTGGCGACGGTGAGTGCCTCCGTCAGCATGTACCTGCTCCTGTGGTCGCTACCCGAGCCTGTGAGCAAGGGGTTGGCGGCCCTGTTGACCGCAACCGCCATCGCGTACCTGGGCGTGGACACTGTGTGGCGCATCCTGGACGGGTGGATGGTGTTGGTGCGCGAGGTGGACCGGGCCACCACCTTCGAACAGGTCAGCGAAGCGGGCGAGGCGTACGGTGAAGTCCTTGGCGAGAACGCAGCCCGCATCTTCGTGATGCTGGCCACTGCGGCTATCGGGAACACGGCGGGCTTGGCGGCGAAAGCATCAAGGCTGCCGGGCTCGGCACAGGCGGCGCTCGCGGTGGAGGCGCAGGCGGGCTACCCATACATGGCCATTGGAGGGGTGCAGTCGGTGGCGATGGTGGCCGAGGGCTTTACCGTCGCACTGGCACCCAATGTGGTCGCCATGACGGCCCGGAATCGGCGCGGCAGCCGCTCTGAAAACCACCACCTCGCGACCAACAAGAACAGCGTTTCCTCCGCGCGCGGAGGGCCTTGGACGCCGCGGTTTCGGGGAATCTTCAAGAAGGCCGGGATGGAGCTGAAGGACCCTGAGAACATCGTGCCGGTCGAGCGGCACAACGGTCCTCATCCACAGCGATACCACGAGCGGGTCTACGAAAGATTGAACGGCGCGACCGAGAACTGTCGCAAGGTGGAGGAGTGCCGTGCGGCCCTGACCAAAGCCCTTCAACAACTGGCCAGCGAGGTGGTCACGAAAGGAACAGAGCTCAACAGGCTCGTGACTCGCGGCAAGTAACGGTTAGAACCGCATCATGCCGAGTCGCTTCTTCAGGATTGCCGAGAACGTCCAGGCCGGTAACTGGTACCTGGGAGACGCCGAGGACTCGCGAGGCCAGGAAGTAGAAGACCCTTGGATGTTCAGGGCAGGGCGGCCTGTCCAGGTCGAAGGCCCCCTGGAAATCCCCATCGACGAGCCGGGCAGGGCGTTGGATTTCTCCCTGGCAGGCATAGGCCTTGCGCCCATCGTCCACGTCAAGGTGGCCACGCTCTTCGTGGAGCTGGCACCCGACGACGTGCAGACCATCCCCGTGGGCATCCAAGGCCACCCGGACCAATACCTTATCCTGGTGGCGACGAAGCTCATCCGGTGCATCGATGAAAAGGCTTCCAAGGTGCAGTTCTGGAAGCCGGAGGACGGACTGCCCGCGAAAGTCGGTCAGTACTACGCGGTGGACGACTTGCGCATCGACCCCAGCAAGGCAGGCGAAGCCAAGGTGTTCCGCACGGAAGGCTGGACCCAGGCACTCATCGTCTCCGAGGACATCAAGCAGGCGCTGGAGCGGATGGGCGCCACCGGCGTGAAGTTCACGAGGGTGTAGCCCGGACACGAAAAAGCCCGGGTCACCGTGAAGGTGTCCCGGGCCTGGGGCCACAGCCTGTGCCGTGCGGACTACAGCGCGGCGATGATGGCGTCGGTGAACTCGCGGGTGGTGGCCTTGCCACCGAGGTCGCCGGTGCGGACCTCGCCCGAGCTGTACACCTTCCAGATGGCGTTCTCCATGCTGCGCGCCGCCTCGGCCATGTCCAGGTAGTCCAGCATCATCACCGCGGACATCATCAGCGCGGTGGGGTTCGCGATGCCCTTGCCCGCGATGTCCGGAGCGGTGCCGTGCACGGCCTCGAAGACGGCGGTGCGCTCGCCGATGTTGGCGCCCGGCACCACGCCCAGGCCACCCACCAGGCCCGCGCACAAGTCACTGAGCACGTCGCCGTAGAAGTTCTCCGCCACCAGCACGTCGAAGCGCGTCGGGTCCTTCACCAACTGCATGCAGAGGTTGTCGATGATGACCTCCTCGTAGGTGACGTCCGGGAACTCACGGCCCACCTTGCGGCAGCAGTCCAGGAAGAGACCGTCCGACAACTTCATGATGTTCGCCTTGTGCACGGCGGTGACCTTCTTGCGGCCGTGCTTGCGGGCGTGCTCGAAGGCGAAGCGCGCAATGCGCGTGGAGGCCTTCTCGGTGATGATCTTCAACGACTCCACCACGCCCGGGACGATGATGTGCTCCAGGCCGGCGTAGAGGCTCTCCGTGTTCTCACGCACCACGACCAGGTCCACGTTCTCGTAGCGCGTCTTCACGTTCGGCACGCTCTTCACCGGCCGCAGCGACGAGTACAGGTCCAGCCGCTTGCGCAGGCCCACGTTGGCCGACGGGAGGCCACCACCCACCACCGTCCCCGTGGGGCCCTTGAGCGCGATGCCGCTGCGCAGCACCGCCTCCACTGTCTCGTGAGGCAGGTTGGTGCCGTACTTGGCCACCACCTCCGTGCCTGCATCCTTGTACTCGAAGTCGAGGGGGACCTTGAGCGCCTCGAGGACGCGAACGGTGGCCGCCATGACTTCGGGGCCAATGCCATCGCCGTTGATGATCGTGACAGTGCGGGTGTTCGCCATGGGTGCGGATTCACAGCACAATTTCCCTGGCGTCGAAAGAACGAAAACGCCCGGGATTCAGCCGGAGGCATGGCGGCCATGAGGAGGGGACACCCTTGGCGGGCCACCCGGCCAGCTTCCGTGCGGGAGGGCCTCCGCTCCAAGTGTCAGTGCTCGGACGTGGAGGACGGGCGCGGGCGCCGGGTGGGCTTGCGCCGGGTGTGGATGGCGTAGGGCCGGTAGAAGGACTCCCACAGCGCCGCACGGCGTCCCCGAGGCCGGGTCCGCAGCTCGCCCAGGGGGGCCCGGATGAAGAAGGACGACAGGAACAGGTACGTCGCCGTCAGGGTGAGCATCAGCAGGAGGGCCGTCACCGCCTCGCCAGGTATCCAGGCCACCCCGGCCCGGGCCAGGAACTCGTCGAGGTCCACCGGCGGCTTCGGGTGGCTGTAGACCTTCACGAACCACGTCACCATCAGGACCATCAGGATGGGGCCGTAGGCGCGGTTGAGCCGCGTGGAGATGGCGGAGAAGAGGGACAGCTGGATTTGGGGCCGCTCCAGCTCCAGGGCCAGCTCGCGCAGGGCGTCCGGGTCCACCGGCTCGCGCCGGAGCATGGGGGCCCACCAGCCGTCCTCCAGCAGGCGCACCCGGCGGTTCCACAAGTCGTAGTAGCGGTAGCGCCGCGCCTCGATGAGGAGGAACGACACCACCATCCAGATGCCCACCAGGAAGGTGACGTGTGAGCTCTGCGTCGACGCGAAGCCGAAGGAGATGACCGCCGCCGTCGTCGTGAGCGCCCAGTTGGTGGTGGTGTCCAGGCGCGTGCGCCAGGTATCGGAGCGGCTCAGCTCCCCCCGGAACAGCTGGGCCATGGCCTGCTGGGACAGCCAGGGCGACTCCAGCACGTCGTTCTTGTCACGTTCACGCACGGGCATCCTCCCCCGGAAGGTGGGCTGGGTAGTGGGCGTTTGCAACGCAGGTGCGGCGTCGAGGGCAGGCAGGCGGGCGGGCCCACGGGTGGCCACGGCGGGCGAGCGTGAGCAGCTTGCTGACTTGAACGTGCCCGACGTGAATCCCATCCAGGCCCTGTCCAACCTCCTCCAGGAGGAACGCGAGCGCCTGGCCCGCCTGTGGGCCAAGCGCCTGCGCGCCGAGACGTACGACGTGGAGGTCCCTGGACGGGACTTGCGCGCCCCGCTGCGCCGGCTGCTGGACGAGCTGGCTCGCCTGCTCAGGGACCGACCCGACGACGCCGTCCGCCTCTGGCCGGAGGTGGTCCGTCCGCATGGCGCCTTCCGCTACAGCCAGAACTTCGACCCCGAGGACCTGACGCGCGAGTTCAAGTCCCTGGAAGAGGTGATGCTGCGCGTCTACGCGCGCCGCAACGGGGGCTTCATCGAACCGGATGTCGCGGTGCTCATGGCGGAGCTGGTGTGGGAGGCGGACGCCGCGGCCCAGGCGTCCTACGCGCGCATCCTGAAGACAGAGGAGGTGCGCTTCCGCGAAGCGGCGGTGATGGAGTCGGTGCTCAACCAGGTGGACGTGGGCATCATGCTGGCGGAGGTGGACGGCACCGTCTCCTTCGCCACGCCGCCGGTCAGCCGCCTCATGGGCGTGCCCATGCGCGCGGTGGTGGGCGCGCGCGCGGCGAGCACCATCAACCCCGTGCTGACGCAGGTGAACGCGCGCCACCTCACGGGCGAGCCCTTCAAGCTGGCCGACATGCCCTTCCTGCGGGCCCTCAAGGAGAAGGGGCCGGTGCGCGGGGTGATGATGGTGGTGGAGCGCCCCGGCGGCGACACCGCCACGCTGGAGCTGAGCGCCACGCCCGTCTGGGAGGAGGAGGGCGAGCTGGCCGGCGCCATCCAGACCTTCACCGACCGCACGGAGGCGGTGAACAAGACGAAGGCGCTCCAGAGCGCGCACGGGGAGCTGCGCAGGCTCCAGGGCCGCCTGCTCCAGCGCACCCGCCAGCAGGCGCTAGGACAGCTCGCCAGCGGCGCGGCGCACGCGCTCAACAACTTCCTCAACGTGCTGCGGCTGCGAATCACGCTGCTGCAACGCGAGTTCAAGCCCGAGCACCTGGAGGCGCTCGACAAGACGGTGCAGCAGATTGGCGAGCTGGTGGCCCGGCTCCAGGAGTTCAACATCCAGCGCACCCAGGAGCAGCCCTCCGACGTCCCGGTGGACCAGACGGTGCGCGAGGCGCTGGAGCTGGCGCGCGGCGAGCTGGAGCAGCGCGAGCACCCGGTGTACGTGGACCTGGACCTGGGCGACGCCGGCAACGTGCGCGCGGACACGGGCTTCTTCCGCGAGCTGGTGGTGAACCTGCTGCTCGTCTCGCGAGACCGGATGGAGGCCGGCGGCCGGCTGCACGTCTCCACCCGCACGGACGGGGCCGCGTGGCTGACGCTGCGCATCGAGGACGAGGGCACGCCCTACGCGCCCGATGAGCTGGCGCGGCTGTTCGACCCGCTGCGCCGGGACGCGGGCGCGCCGCAGCTGTCCCTGTTCCTGGCGGTGGCGCGGGCTCAGGTGGAGCGCTGGGGAGGCGAGCTGACGGCGGAGGTGCCGGCTTCCGGCACGGGCACGGCCTTCGTCGTGCGTCTGCCCCGCGTGCATGCTGGCGCCGTGTCCGCCGCGCCACGTCCGGAGCCGTCGCGCACGGAGGTGATGCGGCCGGCGGCGCCCCGGCGCTTCCAGCAGACGCGCAGCGTGCTGGTGGTGGACGACGACCTCGACAACGCGCGGATGATGGCGGAGGTGCTGAGCGAGGAAGGCTACGAGGTGCAGGTGGCTCACAGCCCGGCGGTGGCGCTGGGGATGTGGGACCGGCGCCGCTATGACGCCGCGCTGCTGGACGCGGTGATGCCGGAGATGAGCGGCTGGGAGCTGGCGCGCGAGCTGCGCAAGAAGTCCCCCCAGGCGCTGCTGGCCATCGTCACCGGCATGGACGTGCGCGGACAGAACCGCTCCAACCTCGCCCTGGTGGACGCCGTGTTCCGCAAGCCCATCGACGTGGGCGCGCTGGATGACTTCCTGGGGCAGTCCGACACCGGCGCCCCGGAGAACAACAGTCCGGGTGCCGCGCCACCCGCCTGAGCGCGGCGGCAGGTCGCTGGGGCGCCTCACGCGCGCCGGTAGCCCGCGGCGTTACACTTTTCACTCAAAGTGTTGCGGCGCGAGTCACACCGCGAAGCCCGCTCCGGTGGGAGTCTCCGGCGCCCGAGGGGAGCAGGTGTTCCCTCATTGCAATCTCCTTGTCTGACTAGAACCGTGAGTGTGGCTCGTCGCTTGCTCCAGGTCCGCCCGCCCGCCGGTGCCCGCGGTCCTGCTTCGGGCGTCCACCCCCCGGCGGTTGCCACTCCCCACGAGGTTCTGCGTGAGAATCAAGCTGAGAGGCCTGTTGCTGGCCGGACTGATGCTGGCCGGCGGCGGTGCCATGGCGGAAGAGAGCGCGGTCTGTGAAGGCCGCACGTCACAACCTCCCCTGCAGCGGGATGCCCAGGGGCGCGTGAAGGTGGGCGAGGACGTCGTCGCCACGTTCAAGTCGCGTCAGCCCAAGGCGCGGCCGGAGGGCGTTCGCGCCCAGGCCGAGCTGGCCTGGACGGACCGCGTCAGCAGTCCGGGCGCCACGTACATCGCGCCGCACTTCAGCCAGTTCGCGCTCGCGCCGGGGGACTACGTCATCGTCCGCGCGCCGGACGGCTCGCGCGAGTACCGCTACGACGGCTTCGGCAAGGGCGAGGGCGACGCGCCGGTGCGGGGCGGCTTCTGGAGCGGTCACATCTCCGGTGACGTCGCCATCGTCGAGCTGTGGAGCGTGGGCGGCCAGGCGAAGTCTGGCTACACCATCGACCGGTTCGCGCGCGGCTTCGCCAACCTGGCGGCGCTGGGTGAGGACCTGGACAATGAGGCGCTCTGCGGTCCGGACGACTCGCGCAACGCGCGCTGCTACCAGACGTCGGACCCGCGTCAGTACAAGCACTCGCGCGCGGTGGCTCGGCTGCTCATCAACGGCAGCGGTGCCTGCACGGGCTGGCTCGTGGGCAACCAGGGCCACGTGATGACCAACGAGCACTGCATCGCCAACACCTCGGACGCGCTCAACACCGACTTCGAGTTCATGGCCGAGGGCGGCGCCTGTACCTCCGCCTGCAACAGCTGGTTCGGCTGTCCGGGCACGGTGGTGGCGACGAGCTCCACGCTCATCGCGGTGAACGCCCCCCGGGACTACGCCCTGGTGCGGCTGCCCACCAACCCCACGGCCACCTACGGCTACCTCCAGCTGCGCAACACCACCGCGGTGGTGGATGAGCGCATCTATATTCCCCAGCACCCCGCCGCGTGGGGCAAGCACATCGCCCGCAACTCCACGCACGCGTCGGACGCCTCGGGCTTCGCGGAGATCTTCGCCCTCAACCGGCCCGCGTGCTCGCCGGGTGGCCCGCTGGACATCGGCTACTACGCGGACACCCAGGGCGGCTCGTCGGGCTCGCCCGTCATCGCCAACTCCGACCACCGCGTCGTCGCGCTGCACCACTGCGCCAACTGCCCCAACCGCGGCGTGCCCATCACCTCCATCATCTCCCACCTGGGCGCGCTGCTGCCGCAGTGCGCGCTGCGCAGCGCCACCTGCCCGGACCCGTATGACGTCTGGATGCGCGACACCTGGTCCGACACCGGCCTGGAGCCGGACCCCGCCACCGCGGGCCAGGACATGTGGGCCAGCCCGTACATCTGGATTCGGCGCAACCCGGACGGCGCGCTGCCCGCCAATCACCACGCCCACCAGAACCCCGAGCTGGGCGCGACGAACTACGCCTACGTGAAGCTGCACGGCGGACCCCGCCCGGGCGCCTCGGGGCGCCTCAAGCTGTACTACGCCAACGCCTCCACCGGCCTGTCCTGGCCCGCGGACTGGACGCAGTTTGGTGACGTGCCCGTCAACGGCTTCACGCCGGACACGCACGTCGTCCAGGCGCCGTGGAGCGGCCTGCCCGGCGAGGGGCACTACTGCCTGGTGGCGCGCTGGGAGTCCGCGTTCGACCCGATGTCGTTCACCGAGACGACGGACATCAACTACAACGTCCGTCAGAACAACAACATCATCTGGCGCAACGTGAACATCGTGGACCTGGAGTCCGGCAGCGAGGAGATTCACTTCATCGTGCGCAACGTGCACCAGCGGGTCCGGGCGCTGCGGCTCGCGGTGCGGGTGCCGGAGGCGGACCGGGATCGGCCCTTCCCGGTGCATGGCGGCCGTGTCGTCGTGCGTCTGCCGGGCGAGCTGTTCAAGCGCTGGGTGGAGGCGGGTGGCCAGGCCGAAGGCATGGAGATGATTGGCGAGGGCGAGTTCGAGGTCGTGTCGCCGGAAGGGGGCGTGTTCCACAACCTGCCGCTGGGCTTCCGCGAGGAGCACCAGGTGCGGATGTCCTTCAAGCGCTCGGCGGACGCAACGCCGGAGCCCTACCACCTGGAGGTCGTGCAGTTCGACCAGGACAAGCCTGACGGCGAGAGCCTGGGCGGCATCGGCTACGACATCTACGCCCACGGCGAGCCGAAGCCGAAGGAGTAGCCGCCGCATGGCCTGACGCGGCCTCGCTCGCGTGCCGTCCTGGCGCGGGCGAGGCCGTGGCTGCCTGTCCCTCCCTTGTGGCGCGGGGCGGTGGTGTCCACCTGTGAGTAAGGAGGAGACACCACCATGTCACGCAAGACGATGGACTGCAGGAAGGCGCCCAGCGACACCGACTGCACGCTGACGATTTCGGGCGAGGAGGACGAGGTATTCCAGGCGGCCGTTTCGCACGCAATCTCCGTGCATGGCCACGAGGACTCGGCAGAGCTGCGCGAGATGATTCGCGGCCTGCTGGAGGACGAGGCGCCCGCGGCGAGCATGGGCCGGCCCATGTCGATGCAGGAGCCACAGCAGCCGAGCAGGCACTGAGGGACGGGGGTTGTCAGCGCGTGGGGTTTGCCACTGGGGCGGGTGACGCCTAAACGGGTCAGCGCTGTCAGCAGTTGGGCTGGCAACGGGGGGGGCACTAGAGTCCCGCCAGTGAGTGCCCCTCTGGACCTGGAGCGCGTCCGCCGCAAGGTGGAGGCGGGTGAGATTCTGAGCGACGCGGAGCTGGCCTTGCTCCGTGCCGAGGCGCCGCGTGGCGTCGGCTCCGCCTTGCGGTTGGCCCTGGCGCACGCCCTCATCAACGCGGGCGCTGAACGTGAGGCGCTGCCCCTGCTGGAGACCCTGCGGCGGGACTTCCCTCGCGACCTGCCCGTGCGGCTGGGACTGGCGCGGGCCCTGCTCGGACTGGAGCGCCACGGCGACGCGGAGCGGCTGCTGACCGAAATCCTGGCCCAGTCCCCGGGAGACCCCGAGGTGCTCAAGGTGCTCGCGGTGCTGGGGCTGCGGCGTGGTGAAGCAGAGAAGGCGCGCGCCTACGTCGCGGATGCGCTGGCCCGCGACCCCTTCGACGCCGAGGCCCGGCTGCTGAAGGAGGAGCTGGAGTCCGTGGACCTTCCACCTCCGCCCGCTCCCCAGGAGCAGGTGCTGCGCCCGGAGTTCACCGCCGCGCTCACCGCCGCGCTGGGCCGCGCCCGGGTGACGTTCCGGCGGCAGGGGAAGGACCTGCTCGTGAAGCTCGCCACGGGCGGCGTCGGGCGCGTGGACGTGGGCTCGCTGTACGCCGCCTACCAGGAGTCCCCGGGCACGCAGGGGCTCACCGTCTACGCGGAGGCGCTGGCGGCGCGGCTCAGCGGGTTGTCCTCGGGCCTGAGCGCGGAGGTCGCGGCGTTGGAAGCGCGGCTGCGCCCGGTGCTGCGCCAAGCGGACTTCGCGGCGCGCGCCGTGGGCGCCTTGCACCGGCCCGGCCCCGCGGGCCTGGAGGTCTTCTACGTCCTGGAGGACACGGACTTCGTGCGCTACCTGCCCGAAGCCGCCCTGGCCCCCGCGGGACTCACGCCGGAGTCGGCGGACGCGGCGGCCTGGCGCAACCTCGCCGCGCGGCTGGCCCCCGTGCGGCCCGTGCTCGTCGACCAGGGGGAGGTCCGGCTGGCGGAGGCCTTCTCCGGACTCTGGGCCGTGGCGGAGGGGGATGGCCACGACGCCGCGCGGCTGCTCCTTCCTTCGCAGCGCAAGGCGCTGGCGCTGCTCGCGGGAGAGGGTGCCCTGCGCGTGGTCCTCGGACGGCGGGAATTGGCGCTGGCCTGCCGCGAGTCGGATGCCGCCGCGTGTGAGGCGCTGGCGCGGCTCGTGCCCTCGCCAGATGGAATCCCGGGCGCCTTCCGCCTGACGGAAGCGGGCCTGTCCGCGGTGTGAGCCGGTCTCAGCCCGCCGTGCCCGCGGGGAGCTGGTCCACGAACAGCACCTCGCGGTAGCCCAGCGTGAGCAGCAGCGCCCGCAGCGAGCGCTCCGCCGACTCCCGCGCCCGCCGCTGGAGCCGCCCGTCCGCGCGGACCTCCTGCTCGAAGGCGACGCGGGCCTTCTCCAGCAACTGCGCCGTCTGCGCGCTGTCCAGGTTGGAGTCGATGACCTCCGTCTCCCCCGGGCGCAGCGCCACCTTCACCTCCATGGGCGGCAGCACCACGTAGACGCGCGTGCCCATCACCTGGAGATGGGAGCGGTCGAAGCGCTGGAAGTCGAAGCCCAGGTGCGCGTTCGCGAAGACGATGGCGCGGCCCCGCGGGTTCTGGAGCGTGTAGCGCGCCCAGTTCAGCACGTCCTTCCAGAGCGCGTCCGTGGCCTGGGGCTCCGGCGTGAAGGACACCTTCTTGTAGAGCGCGACCTCCAGCGTCTCCAGCCGGGCCACGTCCCGCATCTGCTGCACGACGGACACCGTGTCCGGCAGCGACGGCGACGCGGGCTTCATCAACACCCAGGCGCCCAGCGCGCCGAGCGCTGCGCCCAGGACGACGGTGAGGACTCGCGAGAGGTGCGCCATGGGCCCCAGTGTACCTCCGCGGGCAGGCGCTTCCGGCGCGCTCATATCGAAGGCGCCAGCAGGACGACCGAGTAACCCACGGCCGTCCGTGCTCCAGGATTCTCGTACGAGTGCTTCTGGTCTCCCCGAAAGACGACCACGTCCCCGGGCTGGAGGTGGAAGCGCTCCCCGCTGGCCACGAGCACCAGCTCCCCCGTCTCACACGTCAGGTACTCCCGGGTGCCGGGGGTGTGGGGGACGCCGGTGACGCGCACCTGCGGCGGCAGCTCCACGCGGTCGAACTCCATGCCGGGCAGCGGGTCCGGCAACAGCTTGCGCATCATGCCGCCACCGCGCGTCCGGACGGGCAGGGTGGCGCGCGGGTAGTGCCGGGCGCTGGCGCGGGGCTTGGCGATGAGCTCCTCCAGCGACACCTGGAGCGCGGCGGCCACGCGGTGCAGCACGGACAGCGTGGGGTTGGCGGCCCCGGACTCCAGGTGGGCCCAGGTGGCGCGTGGCACGCCCGCCAGCCGCGACAGCTGCGCCTGTGTGGCGCCTCGCGTCTCGCGCAGGGAACGGATGTTGCGGGCCAGTCTGCCAGGCAGGTCATCGTCGTTCATGGATTGGCAATCTGCCAAGCCCTTGGCCCGCGCGCCAACAGAATGGCGAACGGCGTGTATCTCCCGTCGCAAGGAGGACGCACGAATGAATCGCATCGACAAGAGCATCCTGATTACGGGCGCGAGCCGGGGACTGGGGCTGGCGCTGATGAGCGGCTTCGCTCGCCGAGGCGCGCGGGTGGTGGGCGTGGCGCGTCACGCCGCGGAGATGGAGGCCGTCGCGGCGGCGCTGCGTGGGGAGGGGTTGGAGGCCCACGCGCTGGCCCACGACGTGGGGGACAAGGAGGCCATCTACCCGCTGGTGGGCGCGGCCACCGCGCTGGTGGGCCCGCTGGACGTGCTGGTCCACAACGCGAGCACGCTGGGCCCCACGCCGCTGCCGCTGCTGCTGGACACCGCCTGCGAGGACCTGCAGCGCGTACTGGAGGTCAACGTGGTGGGCCCCTTCCGTCTCACCAAGGCCGTGGCAGGGAACATGGCGGTGCGAGGCAAGGGGCTGGTCATGCACCTCACCTCGGACGCGGCGGTGTCCGCCTATCCGCGCTGGGGCGCGTATGGCGTGTCCAAGGCCGCGCTGGAGCACCTGGGCCGCGTCTGGGCCGCGGAGCTGGAGGGCACGGGCGTGCGCTTCGTCTCCGTGGACCCCGGGGAGATGGACACGCGGATGTACCGCGACGCGGTGCCGGATGGGGACTACTCGCGGTTGAGCCGCCCGGAGGCGGTGGCGGCCCGGCTCGTGGAGTGGGTGGCGCTGCGGTCGGAGTCCCTCCCCTCGGGAGCCCGCCTGGAGGCGGCGAAGCTGGAGGCCGCATGAAGCCCGCGCGTTGGCCCGCGGACCGCCCCGAGGAGGGGCGCCTGCTGCATGTGGAGCCGCGCGCCAGCCGCTACCGCGACGCCCACGTGGTGGACCTCCCGTCGTTGCTGCGCGCCGGGGACCTGCTGGTGGTGAACGACGCCGCCACGCTGCCCGCGTCCCTGGCGGGGCGCACGGAGTCCGGAGAGCGAATCGAGCTGCGCCTGTTGTCGCGCGAGCCGGACGGCACCTGGACAGGCGTGCTCTTCGGCGCGGGGGACTGGCGGCGGCGCACGGAGGACCGGCCACCGCCGCCGGTGCTGGCCGTGGGCGCGGGGCTCGTGGTGGGAGGCCTGAAGGCGCGGGTGGTGGCGGTGCTGCCACCGTCTCCCCGGTTGCTGCGCGTGGCCTTCGACGTGACGGGGGCGGCGCTCTGGTCCGGCCTCTACCGGAGCGGGCGGCCGGTGCAGTACGCGTACACGGAGGCGTCGCTGTCGCTGTGGCATGTGCAGACGGCCTATGGCGCGCGGCCCTGGTCCGTGGAGGCGCCCTCCGCGGGGCTGCCCCTCACCTGGAGCGTGCTGCTGACGCTGCGGAGGCAGGGCGTGCGGCTGGCCTCGCTCACCCACGCGGCGGGGCTGTCCTCCACGGGGGACGCGGCGCTGGACGCGGCGCTTCCCCGGCCCGAACGCTCCGACATCCCCGCCGCCACGGTGGAGGCCGTCCTGCACACGCGAGCCTCGGGGGGACGGGTGGTGGCGGTGGGCACCACCGTGGTCCGGGCCCTGGAGGGCCGCGCGGCGCGGCACGGCGGCTGGCTGGTGGCGGGGGAGGAGGTGACGGACCTGCTGCTGGGGCCGGGCTTCGTCCCGCGGCTGGTGCACGGGTTGCTCACCGGCGTGCATGAGCCGGGCAGCAGCCACCATGCGTTGCTCCAGGCCTTCGCGCCGCTGCCGCTGCTCCAGGAGGTGGCCGCGCACGCGGAGGCGCGCGGCTACCTGGGGCACGAGTTCGGAGACTCGTGCCTGCTCCTGGATGCGTGAGGCCGCGAAGGCCCGGGGCTGTCTACTGGAGTTGCGTGGTCTCCAGCTCCACCTTCACCCAGCCGGGCTTGCGCAGGTCGAAGTTGCGGTACGCGTCAATGGCGCTGCCCATGGGCTCCACGTGGGACAGGATGGCCGTGGGGTCCACCACGCCGGTGCGCACCAGCTCCAGCAGCTTGGGGATGTACTTGCGGTGGTTGCAGTTGCCCATCTTCATCGTGAGGTTCTTGTTCATCGCCATGCCAATGGGGAACGTGCGCACCTGCGCCGGGTAGACGCCGATGATGGACAGCGTGCCGGCCTTGGCCAGTCCCTCCACGGCCCACATCAGGGCCTGCGCGGGCGCGTCGCCGGGCACCCAGTTGTCGCCCTTGGGGTTCGTCTTGGGGGCGGCCTCCTTCACCTCGCGTTTGAATTCGGCCTTCTCCTGGTGGGCCTTCTTCGCGCCGGGGCCGTGGTGCGGGTGCATGGCGTCCACGCCCACCGCGTCGATGGCGCGGTCCACGCCGATGCCGTTGGTGAGGCGCTTGAGCGTCTCGAGCGGGTCCTCCTCCTCGAAGTTGATGATCTCGGCGCCCTGGGCCCGCGCCAGCTCGAGCCGGTCCTCGTGGCAGTCGATGGCGAAGACGCGGCCTGCGCCCAGCAGCTTCGCGCTGACGATGGCGAAGAGGCCCACGGGCCCGCAGCCGAACACCGCCACGGTGTCACCGGGTTTGATTTCCGCCAGCTCCGCGCCCATGTAGCCGGTGGGGAAGATGTCGGAGATGAGGATGGCCTGCTCGTCGCTGACGCCCTCGGGAATCCGCACCAGGCCCACGTTCGCGAAGGGCACCCGCACCTTCTCCGCCTGCATGCCGTGGAAGGGCCCCGTCTCCTGGGGACCGCCGAAGAACGCCGTGCCCGCGCTGGGGCCGTTGGGGTTGGCGTCGTTGCACTGCGCGTAATACCCGGCGCGGCAGTACGAGCAGTTGCCACAGGCGATGGTGGACGGGATGACCACCCGGTCGCCGATGTTGAGGTTGCGGACGTCATCGCCCAGCGCCTCGACGACGCCCACGCCTTCGTGGCCCAGGATGGTGCCCGGCTTCATGCCCGGCATGGTGCCGCGAATCATGTGGAGGTCCGTGCCGCAGATGGCGCTCGCCGTCAGGCGGACGATGGCATCCGTCGGCTTCTCGATTCGCGGCTCCTCCACGTCGTCGAGCCGGATGTCCCCAATCCCATGGAAAACGACAGCCTTCATTGCGTGCGCTCCTGCCCCCTTGGGGCCCCAAGACGAAAAGGGCCTGCGCGGACGCAGACCCGCGTGACTTGGAGCCTGGGCATCACCCCGGGTGAGGGCAAAGCGCGCGCCGCTCCCTCTTCCGCCGGGTGGCCGGGGGAGCGGGGGCTAACGGCTGCTGGAGGTGTGGTGGACGTGGAAGGTGAGCCGCTTGCCGAAGACGCGGCGGAAGTTCAGGACCTCGCGGTCCGCGTTCCATAGCTCCAGGTCCACGGGGTGCCGGGTGTGCAGGTGCAGCGCCACGCCCTCGCGGCCGTTGGTGGCCTTGAAGTCCTTGATGGGCTGGTGGTGGCTGACGTCCAGCGAGTTGGCCACGCGCAGCAGGGTGGCCAGCTTGCGCACCGTCCGCGCTTCGACGGGGCTGAGGCCCGCCATGCCGGAGTGGGCCAGCTCCGGCGGGCTGCGCCGGTGGTAGCGGGCGACGCGGGCCACCAGCTCGCGCTCGCGGTCGGCGAGGCCCGGCAGGTCGGCGTGGCGGATGAGGTAGTACGTGTGCTTGTGGTGCCGCTCGTAGCTGACGGCGTGGCCCACGTCGTGGAGGAGGGCGGCCACCTCCAGGTAGGGGCGCACCGACAAGGGCAGCTGGTGCAGGGCGGCCAGGTTGTCGAACAGGGCGAGCGACAGCCGGGTCACCTGGCGGGCGTGCTTCTCGTCGAAGTAGAAGCGCTTGCCCATGGCCAGGGCGGCGTCCGCGAGGCTGTGGTCCTCGCGGTGCTCGTCCTGCCGGTAGAGCAGGTCCACGAGGATGCCGTCGCGCAGGCCGCGGTTGACGACGCTGACGGACTCCACGCCCAGGTGTTTGGCCACGGCCTCCAGGATGACGGCGCCGGAGACGATGATGTCCGCGCGGCGCGGGTCGAAGCGCTTGCGGCGGCGCTCGGGGGGCATCTGCGCCAGGGTGTTCACCGTCTGCGTGAGCTGACGGACGGTGGCGTTGCCGCTGCTCTCCGCGGCGGCGAAGGAGACCACGGCGCTGATGGTGCCGGACGAGCCGAGCGCCACTCGGGGGACGTTGGTCACCGTGGGGGGCAGCGTCTTCTGCAGCACGTCCGCGACGAAGCTGCGCATGAGGCGCAGCTGCTTGGGCGGCACGGTGCGCGAGGCGTCGAAGACCTCGGTGAGGCGCACCGAGCCCAGCGCGAGGCTCCAGAGGTTGTCGGGCTTCTCGCCCGTGGCGGTGGCGACCTCGGTGCTGCCTCCGCCGATGTCGATGAGCAGCGAGCGCGTGTGGGGCGGCTTGCGGTGGAGCACGCCCAGGCAGATGAGGCGGGCCTCTTCCTTGCCGCTGACGACCTCCAGGTTGAGGCCGGCCTCCTCGCGCACGCGGCGGACGATGTCGGCGCTGTTCTTGGCCTCGCGCAGGGCGCTGGTGGCCACCGCGCGCACCTGGGCCTTGTGGCGGCGGCAGAGGGCGGCGTAGCGGCGCAGGGTGGCCAGCAGGCGCTCGGCGGTCTCCTCTGGCATGGAGCCGGTGGCGAAGACGCCCTCTCCCGGGCGGATGGCGTCGCGCTCCTGGTGCAGGGTTTCGAGCGCGCCGTCGGCGTCTGGCCGCGCCAGCTCCAGGCGGATGGCGTTGGTGCCCACGTCAATGGCGGCGAGGACGGGCTGAGGGGGGCGGCGAGGAGGCATGTGCGGTTCTGGCCGGGAGTGTACGGGGCCCTGGCGGTAATCGCAGCGGGAACCTCACCGGCAGGCTGGCCCCTCGCTTCAGCGCGTGACAGCCCTGTATCCGTCGCTCAGTCGAGGAAGCGGCGCTCCCAGCGGCGCTGCGCTTCCGCACCGAGTCCGCGCAGGTGCTCCTCGCGGTACGTCCAGGGCGCCAGCGCGCGGGCCAGTTCGCGATAGGCGGGGAGCCTGTCGCCCTGGTCCATGTCCCCGGCCTCTGGCCACTCCCCGAGCGTGACGACGGCGCGGTTGTCATCCAGGGACTGCACCGTGGTCCCCGCCGCGCTCAGGCGAGCCTGGAGGCCCGTGGCGCCGCTCATCTCGTCCAGCACGGGCTGGCCCAGGAAGGTGAGCCAGGAAGGCCCTCGGAGTCGCGTCCCCAGCTTCCAGGAGAGTCCTCCCAGGTCGATGATGTCGAGTCCCGGGTAACGGAAGCGCCACGCGTCGGTTTGCTGCTCGACGCCCACGAGGTCGAGCTCCCCGTTGAAGGAGAGGCCCGCGTGTCCGGAGCAGAAGGGCAGCGGCCGTGCCAGCTCGAGCGCGAGCTCCCGAATGCGCTGGGGGCCCCAGGCCTCCAGGCGTTCAGTGGGCAACCAGAATCCCAGCGCGGTGACGGCGCCTGGGGCTTCGGTGTCGGCGCTCTGGAGGTCCTTCCCGTGATACTCGAAGGCGTGGAGCGACTCCTCGTGGGGGGCGCTCTGGAGCCGGACCACGGCCCAGTCGTCGGCCTGGAGGTCGCTCCGGACGTGCTGCCAGCCCGGCTCATCCAGCGGGTGCCAGTCCCCTTCTGAATCGGCATAGCTGTCAAAGGCGTAGGCGCCTACCGCTCCCCGAAAGGTCTCCAGTGCACGCAGGACGTGCGGGGCCACGGCGGCATGCGGCCGGTGCATGTAGAAGCAGATGTTCAGGCCTTCCCGAAGAACGAGGCGCCCATTGCGGGCATGGACGCGAAGGCGAGGGTAGTGCTCGGTCATGGCAGGACGCCCCATCGGGGAATGATGCGGAAGGCTCTCGCACCCACCGCCAGTTCATACATGAACTTCTGCGTTCGGCCCGCGTGCGGGTGCCCCTCGCCCTGCATTCCTCCAGGTTGGGATTCCGGCCGCCGAAGCGTTCGAGCAGGACAGCCCCAGGGCTTCTTCGATGGCGTCCCCCTCCTCCGCCCTTGGCAGGCGCAGCGCCGCGTCGCCCGCTCCATGTGTCAGTGGCTCATGTGGCGGATTTCATGCTGAACGAACGGACCGCGCGGCCACCCCAGGGGCTCCGTCGCGCTGAGGGGGGCGGAGTCAGTCTCGTAGCTCGCTGTTCGGAAATGTCGGGGGTTTTGCGCCGCGAAATGTCCCGACATTTCCGAACAGCGAGCTGCCCAGGTGCGTCCCGGCCCTCGGGGACGCGCACAGACGCCGCCGGTTGCCTCGACGCGAGCAGCACCCTGGCATCGCCGAGCATGAAGCCACGGGCGATAGCACGCTTGCCAGGCTGTGATGAAACGCTCGCGGAGGTCGAGCGAATACGTACCCGGACCTGGCGGGGCGTACCTCCTCACTCAACAGCCTCCGCCTGCTCGCTTCATCCGCACGCCGCCATTAGTCGAGGAAGCGGCGTTCCCAGCGGCGCGCCGCCTCAGGTTCGAGCCCCAGGATGGATTCACCCTCCCCCACAGTGTCCAGGGTTCCAGTGCGCGAGCCAGCTCCCGGTAGCCGGACAGTGGTTCGTCGTGCTCGCTATCGCCCGTTGCGGGCCGATCACCCAGGGTGACGACGGCGCTTGTGGCCTCCACCGCCTGTACCGTGGTGCTGGGAGTGTTGAGGCGCGAGCCGAGTTGGGCGGCCCCTCCGAGCTGGCTCAGCAAGGGCGCTCCCAGAAAAGTCAGCCAGGAGGGGCCTCGAACGCGCGTGCCAATGCGAAGGGACGTCATGCTGAGCCTGAGGACCTCCAGCCCCGGATATCGAAGGCAGTCGCGACGCACTTGCCGGATGTTGGCCGCTACGTCGAGCGAGCCGCTGAAGGCCAGTCCCGCGTTGCCTGAGGCAAAGGGGAGGGGAGCGGCAAGGGCCATCAGCAACTTCCGGGTCTGCCGTGGGCCGTGCTGTTCAAGGTAGTCGGTGGAAAGCCAGAACGACACGGCGCTGACTTCACCGAGGCCGTTCGCGAAGGGCGAGTCGACGCGTTCACGTCCCAGGTAGTCGAAGCGGAAGTGCGCCTCCGGGGGTGCGCCGGAGAGATGGATGTTGGCCCATGGCTCCTCCTGCATCCCACGCTGGACTTCCGCTCAGCCATGCGAGTCCAGGGGCTTCCACGCTCCATCCTCGCTCTCATACGAGGTCAGGGTCCGTGGACCCACGGCCCGTTGATAGACCTCCAGGCGTGCAGCACCGCGGTTGCCACGGAGGAATGGGCGTAAGGGAGGTAGAAGCTCGCACTGCGTCCCGTGGACACGCCCGGCGTACCGTCCCGCTCCTGAAGCCGGAGCCTTGGCGGGTGTGCGTTCATGGCGGGGTTTCCAGGCGAGGTGGGACTTGGAGGGGAGCCTGCTTCGGCTTTAGCGCCCGTTGCATGCTACCGCCGCCGCCGCCGGCCCATGAAGCTGGCGAAGCGCTCCGCGAAGCGGGCGACGGCCAGCCCCACCACGTCCAGCAGCCACTGCTGGAGCCCGGAGCGCGCGCAGTCCTCCAGGTACACCCGCCGCGAGCCGAGCAGGTGCTTGTCGAGCCACCGCTGCGCCTGCGCCGCCACGCCGGGCTCCTCCACCTCCACCAGCGTCTCCAGGTTCACCAGTGACAGCGGATCCAGGTTGAAGCTGCCCACCAGCAGCTTCCTCCCATCCACCAGCGCCGCCTTCGCGTGCAGCGTGGAGTCGGTCCACTCGTGGATGCTCACCCCGGCGCGCAGGAAGTCGCGGTACAGCCGCATGGTCGCCGCGCGCGCGAACACCACGTCACTGCGTCCGGCCAGAAGCAGCCGCACCGTCACGCCCCGCCGCGAGGCGCGCTTGAGCGCCCGCCTGAAACCCTTGTCCGGCAGGAAGTACGCGTGCGCCAGCACCACCTCGTGCTCCGCGCCGTCAATCGCCTGGAGGTACCGCTTGCGCAGCCGGTGTCCTCCCGCGACGCCGGACAGGAACAGCTTCACCGCGCCCGACTCCAGCGCGGAGGCCCCCGCGTGCAGCCTGGCCCCCAACTGCCGGCAGATGTCCCCCCGCAGCTCCAGCGCCAGGTCCGCCCAGCCGGGCACGTCGCCGTTCGCCGCGTATGCGTCCCCGATGTTGATGCCCCCCAGGAACGCCACCGCGTCATCCACGAGGAGAATCTTCCGGTGGTTGCGCCAGGAGCGGCCGGTGCACAGCGAGGTGAGCGGGTTGTACACGCGCACCTTCGCCCCCGCGGCCTTCAGCGTCTGCGTGAGGTGCCGGCTGGCGCCGATGCTGCCCCAGCCGTCCACCACCACCTTCACCGCCACGCCCCGGCGCGCCGCCGCCACCAGCGCTTCGAGGAACCGCGCGCCAATGCCCTCCCGCTCGAAGGTGTAGACCTCCAGGTGCACCCGCACCCGCGCGGAGGCAATGGCCTCCAGCATCCGCGGGTACGCCTCCGCCCCGCCGTCGAGCAGGGTGCAGCGCCCCTCACGGACCTCGTTCAGTGGAAGGCGGAGGCCAGGAGCGGTTGACGGCGGCGGTGAGGCTTCGGCACGCATGAGCGCCCACCACCCTACCGCTCCCAGCGTCGCGACGGGACAGCCTCACCGTGACAGGGGGGCCGCCCCGCCGCGAGCCGTCATCACCCGTCGTGTTTGCGCGCGCCCTTGCCCTTGCCCTTGTGTTTGCACTCGGTGCCGTCCCAGTACTGGCTCGGGTGGCAGCGCTTGCTGCTCCGCTTGGACTTCTTCGACTTGGTTGGACGCGAGTCGTAGTGGTGATGGTGGAAGCAGCCACTGAAGGTGAAGAGCGCCAGAACGGGGAGGAGGAGGTGGGCTTTCATCGCGCGGGGCCAGGACATGAATGCTCGGACCCGGCCCGGCGGCGCGCGGCCACATCCCCCCATCGACGCTGTGCGCCCGCTTCGATAGCCTGCGCGCCGTGCCCCCTGCCGCGAAGCCCGTTCGTCATCGGAAGATTGGAGCCTACCGCGTACTCGGAGAGCTGGGACGTGGTGGCATGGCCCTGGTGTACCGAGGCCTGCACGAGATGCTGCAGCGCGAGGTCGCCATCAAGGAGCTGCTCCCGGACGGCCAGCGTGACCGGGAGACGTTGTCGCGCTTCCGGCGCGAGGCGCTCGCGCTCGCGGCCTTCCGCCACCAGAACATCGTGACGCTCTACGACATGGTGGAGAAGGCGGAGAGCCTCTTCATGGTGATGGAGCTGGTGGACGGCCCCACGCTCCACACGCTCATCAAGGAAGGCCCGCTGCCGGCGGACGTCACCGGCGTCATCGCCGCGCGCATCGCCAGCGCGCTGGACCACGCGCACTTCCGTCACATCATCCACCGCGACCTCAAGCCCGCCAACGTCATGCTCACCAAGTCCGGCGAGGTGAAGCTGATGGACTTCGGCATCGCCAAGGACGTGGGCATGGAGGCGCTCACCCAGCAGGGCATGGCGGTGGGGACGCCGTCGTACATGTCCCCGGAGCAGGTGACGGGGGTGCCGGTGGATGGCCGCACCGACATCTTCTCGCTCGGCGTGCTGCTCTATGAGGCCCTCTCTGGCGCGCGCCCCTTCCACGGCAAGACGGCGGGCGAGGTCTTCGCCAGGATTCGCGACGGCAAGTACACGCCGCTCTCCAAGGTGGCGCCCAACGTCCCCGCGCCGCTGGTGCGCATCATCCAGCGCGCCATGGAGGTGAAGCCGGAGGACCGCTTCCCGGACGCCGCCGCCATGCGCCGCGAGCTGGACGTCTTCCTCGCGCAGGAGGTGCAGGTGTCCCACGCGGCCCTGCTGGTGGCCTTCCTGCGTCACCGGCAGAAGCTGACGGAGACGGAGGCCCAGCAGCTCATGCGTCCGCACGAGCTGGACGCCGCGGTGGAGGGGTTCGACACGGGGCGCTCCCGCCAGGGCGGGAAGCTGAAGTGGGCCCTGGCCGCCGCCATCGCGCTGATGACGGCGGCGGGCACCGGGCTCTACTTCACCCAGGCCCAGTGGGCGCCGCTGGTGGAGCAGCTCACCCGCTGAGGCCCGGCGGGTGGTGGCTCAGGCCTGCTGCTTGGACTTGTCGTGCGTGACGGTGACGATGGTGCCGATGCCGCCGCGCACGAAGAAGTCGCCCACCACGGTGAGCTTGCGCGGCTGGATGGCCTTGATGATGTCGTCCGCGATGGTGTTGGTGACCTTCTCGTGGAAGGCCCCTTCATTGCGGTACGCCCACATGTAGAGCTTGAGGCTCTTGAGCTCGATGCAGGTCTGGTCCGGCACGTAGGTAATCTTGAAACGTGCGAAGTCAGGCTGACCGGTGAGCGGGCAGAGGCAGGTGAACTCCGGGACGTCGAACGCGATTTCGTAGTCGCGATCGGCGGCCGGGTTGGGGAAGGTCTGCAGTTCCTTGGACGGCTGCGAGGGCATGGCGCTGTCGTCTACCACACCAACGCCGCGTGTCATCCCTCCCTTCGATGTCCGCCTGCCAACGCGCCTGGCGTTCAGCGGGGGGGAATCCTGGGGGGGCTCCGGTTGCCGGGTGGGCGCGGGCTCATAATCAACGGGCGTCTCTTGCCCCGTCCGAGCACATGCCGCTTCCCTCCGACGTCGAAGATGCATTCTCGTGCCTGCCGCTGGCGCTGGTTCGCGTCGGTCCGGACCTGCGCGTTCAGTGGTGCGAGGAAGGCTTCGCGCACAAGACGGGCGTGGCGCTGCACGCCGGGGGCGACCTGCGGGACGCCCTGGAGCGCACCCGGAGCCTGGACTCCCTGGAGCGCGCCATCCGGGACGGTGCATCCCATACCGGCCACGTCATCACCCGGGCGCTGCGTCAGGTCCGGGTGCAGGTGAAGCCCGCCTCGGCGGGCGAGGCGGCGGGCGCCTGGCTGGTGGTGGAGCCCTCGGGGGTGGACGACGAGGGGGCCTTCTCCCAGGCGGTGCAGGAGATTGCCCGCTCCGTGGGCGAGACACTGGAGGTGGACAGCGTCTGCGCCGCCGCCGTGGTGGCCCTGGTCCGCTGCGCGCACGTGCGCCGCGCCGAAGTCTTCCTCTGCGAAGAGGAGGGCGGGAGCCTGCGCCGGGTGGCGGTGTCGGACCTGGCGGGCTCGGAGTCCCCGGAGGAGGCCTTCGACTCCCAGTCGGACCCGTTCCGACAGGCGCTGGCGCTGCGTCAGGCGCAGCTGGGCATCCAGCGGGGCTATGGCGACTCCATGGGCTCCATCTTCGCCGCGGTGCCGCTGTGCGCGCCGCGCCGGACGGTGGGCCTGCTGCTGCTCTACAAGGAGCCGGGCACGTCCTTCTCCGTGAGGGAGCTGGACTTGTGGAGCGCCGCGGCGAACCAGCTCGCGGTGGCGGTGGAGAACGCGCGCCTGCTGCGCGAGGCCAAGGCGGCGCTCCAGGTGCGCGAGGAGTTCATCTCCATCGCCAGCCACGAGCTGAAGACGCCGCTCACGCCGCTGAAGCTGGGCCTCTTCACCATGGAGCGGCGCCTGTCGTCGGGCCAGCCGGTGGAGCTGTCCACGGTGCTCAAGTCCAAGCGGCAGGTGGACCGGCTGGTGGGGCTGGTGGAGGACCTGCTGGACGCGTCGCGCCTGGACGCGGGGAGGCTGGCGTTGGACCTGGCGCCGCTGGAGGTGGGGCAGCTGGTGGCGGAGGTGGTGGACCACTTCCGCGCGGCCTTCGAGCGGCCCTTCGCCGTGGAGGTGCCCCGCGAGCGCGTCTGGGTGCGCGGGGACCGGGACAGGCTGGAGCAGGTGCTGGTGAACCTGCTGGAGAACGCGCACAAGTACAGCGCGTCGGAGGAGCCCATCGTCGTGACGGTGGAGCGCTCCCAGGGTGAGGCGCGCATCCACGTCCAGGACCACGGCATCGGCATTCCGGGCGCGGACCAGTCGCAGGTGTTCCAGCGCTTCTACCGGGCGCGCAACGTGTCGCACCGCAACTTCGGTGGGCTGGGGCTGGGCCTCTTCATCAGCCACTCCATCGCCCGGCTCCACGGCGGCGCGCTGTCGATGCGCAGCGCGGAGGGGCAGGGCAGCACCTTCTCCCTGAGCCTGCCGCGCATGGCGGCGCACGACGTGAGGCGGCTGCCCCAGCGGCTGTTGCTGCTGGACGAGGACCAGACCCAGGAGGCCGCGGCGGAGCAGGTGCTGCGCTCCGAGGGCTTCGAGGTGCTCACCGCGCGCGACGGGGCCGAGGCGCTGCGGCGGGCCACGCACCTGCCGGTGGACCTCATCGTCCTGTCCACCAGCGCCACGCAGGGAGCGACAGGCGTCTTCCTGGAGACCTTCGCCACGCTGCCGCGCGCGCGGCCGGTGCCCATCCTCCTGGCCGGAGACGAGCGGCCCTGGTGGGCCCATGAGGGCACGTCGCTGTGTACGCGCCCCTACCGGCCCGAGGACTTAGTGACCCGGGTGCGCAACGCGCTCAGCGTGGAGCGGCTGCCCTCGGCCGAGGCGCCGCTGGATTTGCTCAGCTCCCGGACGTGAGCACGCGGAAGTCCACCGGGATGACTCCCGCCCGGGCCAGGACCTCGCGGGCCTGGGGGTGGAGGAAGGTCTCCAGCTCGACCTCTCGCTGGGCCGCGTAGCCGCTCCTCAGCGTCTCCGGCCGGTAGCCTGGGTGGCACATCAGCTCGATGACGCCGTCGTTGGGCAGGGCGGCGAGCTCCGACGCGAAGCGCTCCAGCGTCCAGTACGCCTCCGCGCCCGCGTCACCCAGGAAGTGCGCGTTGGTGGCGACGCCGTGCGCCCGCAGCGTGCGCCGCATCTCCGCGTCAATGGAGCGCACCGGGACGCCCACGCTTCGCGCGGCTCGGGCCAGGCCCTCCAGGACGCCCGCGTGTTGGTGCAGGTGCTTGTGCACGTCCACATGCGTGGCCGGTTGACCCAGCAGGCCCGCGAGCCGCGCGAGCTGGGCGAAGGCCTCCGCCTCCACCACGTCCGCCGGCAGGCTGCCCGCGCGGGCCTCCACGAAGCCGCCGTCCTCACCGAGCAGCTCGCGCGGGAAGCCGCTCCATACGGGGGTGCCCCGGGCGAGGTTGAGGTGCAGGCCGATGGCGAGCCCCCGGGCCTCGCGCGCGGCGGCCTCCGAGAAGGGCGTGTTCACCATGAAGGTGGCCGACGAGACGACGCCCTCGCGCATGGACCGGAGGATGCCGCGCGTGACGGCCGGGTCGTAGCCCAGGTCGTCGGCGTTGATGATGAGGGCGCGTGAATGCATGGCGGGGCTCTCCTCGCGGTGGGCTCAGGGCCGGGGGCGTGTCTGGAAGAACTTCCAGGCTTCCCGCGTGGCGTCCAGGTGGGGCGTGCCGCCGTGGTTGAAGTCCGTGAAGCCGGGCCAGGTGTGCTGGCCGCCCTGCACCGTGCACAGCGACGCGGTGGCGGACTCCGGGCTGCACCCGGTGGCGGCGGTGCAGGTGCTGTCGCCCTGCTGGTACGTCTCCACGGTGGGGCCCGTACAGCCGTTGCGCTCGGCCCAGCGGCGCACGGACGCCTCCGCGGACGGGTAGGTGCCGCCGAAGGGGCCCAGGTTGCTGCCGCCCTGGTAGCGGATGACCGGGTCGGCGGTGCCGTGCAGGTGCAGCACCGGCACGGGGCGTGACGGGTCGCAGGGCGTGGCGCCCTCCATGCCCGCGACGGGGGCGACGGCGGCGAAGCGGCTCGCGCGCTGGCAGGCCAGTTGGTACGAGAAGAAGCCACCGTTGGAGAAGCCGGTGGCGAAGGTCCGGCGCGTGTCCACGCACACGCGCGTGTCCAGGTCCGCCAGCAGCGTGTCCACGAAGCCCACGTCATCCACCTTGGCCGTCCACGCCGGGCCACAGCACGCGCCCGCATTCCACCCCCGGCTGGTGCCATCGCTCCCATTGTTGTTGATTTCCGAGGCGCTGAGGCCCCGGGGATACACGGCGAGGAAGCCCTCCGCGTCGGCCAGCGTGGACAGGCGCATCAGCCCCTCCATCTCCACCTCGTTGGAGCCGAAGCCGTGGAAGGCCACCACGGCGGCGGTGGGCCGGGTGGCGTCGTAGCCGGGGGGCACGTGGACGCGGTAGTGGCGGGTGCGCCCGTCGTGCTCCACCGTCCAGTCGTAGGTGCCGGGCCCCTCCGTGAGGCCGGTGCAGGCCGTGCGCTCTGGCACCGTCGGCTCCTCTCCGGTGGGAGGGGCGCTGCCGGCGTCCTCGGTGGGCCGGCGGGAAGTATCCGGGGACGAGCACGCCGTGACACCGGCGAGCAGGACTCCGAGGGCGAGGCGAGCTCCGCGAAAGCGCATGACCCCGAAGTTAATGGGCCCGGCCCGGGACGCACGAAGTGTTGGCGTCATTTCACCGCGACGCACTCCGCGGTCAGGGCCTCCGCGCGCGTCGGGAAGCGCTCGGACAAGGCGCGCTTCACCTCGGTGACACCCGCGGTGTCGCCGGTGTGGGCGTGGAGCTGGCAGCGGGAGGCCAGCGCGCGGGGGTCCTCTGGGGCGAGCCGGTCCGCTTCGACATAGGCACGCTCGGCGCCCGCGGTGTCGCCTTGCCGGAAGAGCACGGCCCCCAGGTAGTAGTGCGCCACGGCGAGCCTGGGGGCCTTTCGAAGCGCGCGCTTGAGCAGGGTGGCGGCCTCGTCCACGCGCTGTTGCCGGAAGCGCACGAAGCCCAGCTCGGCGAGGCTCGCGGCGTCATCGTGGGAGCGCGTCCAGGCGGAGAGCACGCTGGCGGCCTCATCCAGCCGGCCGCTCTGCGAGAGCAGCAAGCCGTAGCGCGGCGTCACCTTCGAGGAGCCGGGCTTCCGGGCATGGACCGTGGCCAGCGCGGCCAGCGCGCCCGGGATGTCCCCCTGACGCTCGCGCAGCTCGGCCAGCGCCAGCGGCGGGCGGAGGTCCTTGGGGGCCAGCGCGGCGGCGTCCTCGAGCGCGCGCTCGGCCCGCTTGCCCAGTCGCAGCTCCGTGGCGGCGCGCGCGGCGATGAGGTGCCCCTCGAGGTCCTTGGGAAAGCGCGCCACGAAGCCATCCGCCAGGGCCAGCGCCTCCTCGTGCGCGCCGGCTTCCAGCAGCAGCGCGCCAGCCCGGCGCAGCTCCTCCGCGCTCGCCCGGTCATCGGACGCCAGTCCCTCCAGGGCCGCCGCCTTCGCCTCCGCCGTGGTGGCGGCCTCCGCCAGGGCCAGGCGCTGGGCCGGAGGCGCGGCGGGGCGCGTGAAGAACCACGTCGCGCCCGCGCCCACCGCGAGCACGCCCGCGAGGAGCAAGACCTGTCGCGAGCGCCGCCCGCGTGAGGGGGATTCGCCTCGTGCGCCAGCGGCCGGCGCATCCCCGGGGCCGGCGCCCTGCGCGGTCGCATCGCGCGCCATCGCACCCCGCGGCGTGGTGGTGCCCGGCGTCTCACCCGGAGGTGCGGCCCCCTGTGACAACGCGGCTGTCGGTGGCTCCGTGGACGCCGTGCCCGCGAGTGCCTTCCGCGTGGCGCCCGCCACCGTCGCCGCGTCGGGGTTCGTGGTCCGGGAGACCTGGGGCCACGCGGTGGGCGCGTCGACCCCGCCCAGGATGGGCCGGGTGTGGGGCGCTGGCGTACTGCCGTGAGACGGGTCCGCGAGCCGCGCGCGCCGCAGGGCCAGCCGCTTGGGGTCGCGGTCCGGTGGGAAGATTGAATCCACGTAGGCGGCCAGCTGCTCGGGCGTGGCCATCTCCGCGGCGCCACCAATCGATTCGATGGCGGCGATGAAGGCCTCCAGGCTGTCGAAGCGCGCGGCGGGCTCACGGGCCAGGGCGGTGAGGCACACCAGCTCCAGCGCGGTGGGCACGGACGGGTCGAAGGCGGTGGGCGGCTTGGGGCGTCCCTCCGCGATGCGCCCCAGCACCTCGTCGGCGGACAGGCCGGTGAAGGGCCGGCGGCCACAGAGCTGCTCGTAGAGCATGACGCCCGCGGCGAACAGGTCGGCGCGGTGGTCCACCGGCTTGCCGGCGATCATCTCCGGCGACATGTAGAAGAACTTGCCCTTGAGGATGCCGGGCTCCGTGCCCGAGCCCAGCGCGTCCGCCTTGGCGATGCCGAAGTCGATGACCTTCACCGCGCCATTCACGCCCACGTGGATGTTGTCGGGCGTGAAGTCTCGGTGGACGATGCGCAGCGGCCGGCCCGCTTCATCCACGGCGCGGTGCGCCGCGTCCAGCCCCCGGCAGGCCTCCACCAGCACGCGCAGGGTGATGCCCAGTGGCACGCGGTGTCCGTGCTCGGCGGCCTCCTGGCGCAGCTCGGCGAACGAGCGTCCCTCCAGCAGCTCCATGGCGATGAAGGGCTCGGTGCCCTCCATGCCCAACTCGATGATGGTGACGACGTTGGGGTGTCGCACCTGCGCGGTGATGCGGGCCTCGTTGAGGAACATCTGCACCACGCGCCGGTCCGAGGCCAGGTGCGGCATCAGCCGCTTCACCGCGACCGAAGGCCCACGGCTGCCGTCGTCCTCGACGCGGCGGCCCAGGTACACCTCCGCCATGCCGCCGGTCGCGATGCGCGCGGACAGTCGGTAGCGACCCACCTGATTGGGGTTCTGCGCCAGCTCCAAAGTGCGCGCAGTCTACGTGTAGGCGCCCCTCCGCGCACAGTGTTGTGGCCATTACGGCGGGTGGGGGCCCGCTACCTGCCCGCTCGCGCGAGGGAGCGGGAATGTTAACGTCCTGTCTGTCTCGTGGGCCTGGCGGGAGGTGGCCCAGACACACGCACGCGCTGCGGCCGGAGGGATGGTTGGGCACAGTCCTCAAGGGTGGTTATGTCGTCGAATTGGAGCCTGCGCTGGTCGAGCGCGTGGACCTGCGCATCGAAGGAGAGCGAATCGTCGCCCGCGGGCCGGACCTGACGCCTGGCGCGGAGGACGAAGTCGTGGCGCTGTCGGGCAAGCTCGTCTTCCCGGGGCTGGTGAGCGCGCACCACCGCCTGCACGCGGTGCTGGGGCGCGGCATGCCCCGCCCGCCGCTGGAGACCTACCAGGACATCCTCGAGCAGGTCGCCTGGCCGTACGAGAACGCGCTCGACCTGGACGCGGTGCAGGTGGCGGGCTGCGCCGGAGGGCTGGAGGCGCTTCAGTGCGGCACCACCACCGTGTGCGATTTGCACTCGTCGCCCAAGGCGATTTCGGGCTCGCTGGTGCGCCTGGCGCGCGGGCTCCATGAGGTGGGCGTGCGCGGCGTGCTCGCCTACGCGGTGTCGGACCGGCAGGGGGCGCTCGGCCGCGAGGAGGGGCTGGAGGAGACGGTCAGCTTCGCGAAGAAGGCGAAGGGGCGCTTCCGGGGGCAGGTGGGCGCGGCGCCGTGCTTCACGCTGGGGCCGGATGCGCTGACGGGCCTGTCGGAGGCGCTGAAGGCGCTGGGTGATGGCGGCCTGCACCTGCCGCTGGCGGAGGACCCGCTCGACGAGCGCCTGTCCAACGAGAACTACGGCGCCTCGCCGGTGTCGCGGTTGCTGGAGGCGGGCTTGCTGTCGCCCAAGAGCCAGCTGGCGCACGTGGGCCACCTGGACTGGGCGGACCTGGCGCAGGTGATTGCCACCGGCGCGTGGCTGGTGCACACGCCGCGCGCCAACCAGGGGCTGGAGGTGGGCTACGCGCCGGCGCTGAAGTTCGGAGCCCGGGCCACGCTGGGCGTGGACGGCGTGTCGGCGGACCTGTTCGCGGAGGCGCAGGCGGCGTACCTGCGCTCACGCGAGGCGGGGCAGCCCATCGACGTGCTGCGCTACCTGGCCAACGGGCACCGCCTGGCGTCGCAGATTTTCGACGTGCCGGTGGGGCCCATGCGCGAGGGCTCGCTCGCGGACCTGCTCATCCTGGACTACCTGCCGGCCACGCCGCTGACGGCGGAGAACCTGGCCTGGCACGTGGTGTTCGGGCTGGGCAGCCGGCACGTGGAGGCGGTGATGGTGGATGGCGTGTGGCGCATGTGGGCGCGCCGGCCGCTGTCGGTGAGCCCCACCGTGGTGGCGGAGCAGGCCCGCGAGGCCGCGTCGGCGGTGTGGGCGAGGATGGCGGAGGCGGCGAAGAAGTAGCCCTCCGCTGGCTTGCTCCGGGGGCGGGATGTCCTGTCTAGTCCCGCCCATGCTCGTCCCATTGCTCGTCGCGGGGTTCTTCAGCGGTGCCATTCCCCAGGCCGGAGAGACGGCGCCGGACTTCACGGCGAAGGACTCCGAGGGGAACGTCTACACGTTGTCGGAGCTGGTGAAGAAGGGCCCCGTCATCCTGGCCTTCTTCCCCAAGGCCTTCACGGGCGGCTGCACCCGTGAGCTCAAGGCGTACCGGGACAGGTACGCGGACGTGGAGAAGGCGCAGGGGCAGGTGCTGGCCATCAGCATGGATGACGCGGAGACGCTCACGCGCTTCAAGGCCGAGCTGAAGGCGCCGTTCCCCTTCATCCCCGACCCGGACGGCAAGGTCGTCTCCGCCTATGACGTGAAGATGCCGCTGCTGTCGGCGCCGAAGCGGTACACGTTCGTCGTGGGCGAGGGCTTGAAGATTCTCAAGGTCGAGTCCGGCAGCGACGCCATCAACCCGCACGGCGCGATTGTCGCGTGCCCGCTGCGCAAGCCGGCTGGCGCGGACGCGAAGCCGCCGGATTCGGGCACGAAGTAGCGTCAACGCGGCGGCTGTCCCCGCGCGGACGCCACGCGCCGCCGGCTGTCGAAGACCTGCGCGGGGGCGCCATCGATGAAGGTGTCCTCGAAGGCGCCCCCCGTGTATTCGTCGATGACGCTGCGCCAGAAGGCGATGGCGGGGCGGTTGCGCGGCAGCTGGGACAGCTCCCAGATGCCGGGGAAGCGGTCGAACACGGCCTTGGCCGCGAGCCGCCCCAGGCCGAGGCGCCGCTCACTTCGCAGGATGAAGAACTCGCTCATCCGGAAGTCGCGTCCAGGCGTCATGTAGGGGAAGGGGGACTGTCCCACGAAGGCGAAGCCCACGACGCGGCCCTCCCAGCGCAGCAGCAGGGGGTGGACCTCGGGGGTGGGGACCAGCCACGTGGGCAGGAAGTCCGGCCGCCAGCGACCTTGCTCGTCCAGGGCGTAGTCGACGCCGAACTCGCTCAGGTCGTGGAGGTAGAGCGGGTAGAGGTTTCGAAGCAGCGTGTGCTCGGACGGAGTCGCTCGGAGAATCTCCATGGAGGGCCTCTCGTGTTCCCAGCATGACCCTTTGTGCGTCCGTCGGCCAGGGTGTCTCCGCGTCCCTCCATCCATCGGGTGTCATGCAGGGAGGGGGCGCGGTGGGGCAATCCTCGCAAGGAGGCGCTCGGCCTAGGTTGCCCTCCACGAGTCCGGGGCTCGGCGGGGGGGGGGCACCATGAACAGTCAGCGGATGCGCATGGCGAGCGGAGTGGAAGGCCAGGAGCCTCATGCCCCACCCCACGGTGGCGAGCACGCGCGGGGCCATGACGTCACGTCGAGCAGGACGGTGCGGCGGGTGCTGATGACGGCCGACGCCGTGGGCGACGTGTGGACGTACGCGCTGGAGCTGACCCGGGCGCTCGCGCCGCACGGGGTGGAGGTGACGCTGGCGACCATGGGGGCGCCGCTCACCCGCGCGCAGTGGGCGGAGGCGCGAGGCCTCCCCAACCTCACCGTGGAGGAGGGGCGCTTCCGGCTGGAGTGGATGGAGGACCCGTGGGACGACGTGCGCTCGGCGGGTGACTGGCTGCTCGCGCTGGAGGGCCGGGTGCGTCCGGACGTGGTGCACCTCAATGGCTACGTGCACGGGGCGCTGCCGTGGCTGCACCCGCCCCTGGTGGTGGGGCATGCGTGCAGCCTGTCCTGGTGGCGGGCGGTGAAGGGCGAGGACGCGCCCGCGCGCCATGCGCGCTATCGCGAGGCCGTCACCGCGGGCCTGCGCGCCGCGGGCCGGGTGGTGACGCCGAGCCGGGACCTGCTCGATTCCCTCCAACTGCACTACGGCCCGCTGACCGCCGCGGAGGTCATCCCCCACGCGCGGCGCGCGGACCGGGTGCCGCCTCGCTCGGAGCGGGAGCCCTTCATCCTCAGCGTGGGCAGCCCGTGGGACGAAGCGAAGAACGTCGCCGTGCTGGACGCCGCCGCGCCCCGCCTGGGCTGGCCGGTGCGGCTCGTGGGAGACGCGCGCCATCCCTCCGAGCGGAAGGCGGAGCCGCGCCACCTCCAGTGGATGGGGCACCTGGAGCCGCATGCCCTGGCGGAGTGGATGTCGCGCGCGTCCATCTACGTGCTGCCCGCCCGGTACGCGCCCTTTGGCCTCACCGCGCTGGAGGCGGCCCTGTCCGGCTGCGCGCTGGTGCTGGGCGACATTCCGGCGCTGCGCGAGGTGTGGGGAGATGGGGCCGCGTGCTTCGTGCCCCCGGACGACGTGGAGGCCCTGGTGGAGACGCTGGAGCGGCTGCGCGAGGACACCGGGCTGCGCACCCGGCTGGCCCTGCGCGCGCGGGCCTGGGCGTTGACGTACACGCCTCGGCGGATGGCCAGCCGCTACCTCTCCGCCTACGCCAGCCTCGTGGGCACGCGGGAGGCGCTGTCTCCCGCGGGCACCCCCACGCAATGAGCGGGTGGGGCGTCAGCTCGCCTCGGTGGGGCTGACGGGATAGTCGCCCGTCGCGTGGGCCTGGGCGTGCTGCGCGAAGAGGAACCTGCGCACCGCGGCGCGGGTGAGCAGCCCGCAGGTGGGGCTGCCCACCGGGACGCTGACGGGCAGGGCGTCCACGTCCTCGTGGTCCATGACGTGGAGGGCGTGGGCCAGGTTCGCGTCGGGGGCCAGCGCGGGCAGCTTGCGCGCCAGGTCGCTGGCCACCAGCAGCGGGTACACGGATTCGTCGCGCCACACCTCGCGCAGCTGCTCCACCTGCACGGTGCCGTAGATGCGGCCCACGGTGTCCAGGATGGGCAGGGTGCCCGCCTCGGAGGTGAGCAGCAGGTCCGTCAGCGCCCGCAGCGGCGTGCCCGCGGGCACGGGCGTCAAGTGGGCCATCAGCGAGCGGACGGGGGTGGCCTCCAGCAGGTCCGCGTCGCTCTGGACCTTCGGCGTCTTCCGCTCGGTGAGGTAGTGGCAGAGCGCGGAGGCGATGGTGCACGTCACCATCAGCGGCAGGATGATGTCGTGGTTCCCGCTCAGCTCGTACAGCATCATCATGCCCGTGAGCGGGCCGCGGGTGAGCGCCGCCACCGCGCCGCCCATGCCCACCAGGGCATACGCGCCGCTGGGGCCGGTGCTCTCCGGGAAGAAGTAGTGCACCAGGGTGCCGAAGGCGCCGCCCGCCATCGCGCCGATGAGCGCCGCCGGGAAGAACGTCCCGCCCGAGCCCCCTGAGCCGATGGTGATGGCCGTGGCCACCAGCTTCAGCAGGCACGCGGTGATGAGGAACAGGAAGGACAGCCGGCCCAGCGCGGCCAGGTTGATGTAGTCGTGCCCGCTGCCCCAGACGGTGGGGCTGGCGAAGGCCAGGATGCCGGCGCACAGGCCGCCCAGGCCCGCGCGCAGGGAGAGCGGCTTGCCGCCCAGCCACGGGGACAGCCGGCTCTTCCCATGGCCGTGGAAGAAGTGCTCCACGCCGTGCAGCAGCTGCACGAAGGTGAAGGCCAGCAGCCCACAGGTGATGCCCAGGCCCGCGTAGGCCAGCACCTCGCCGCCGCTGACCAGCTCATAGGGGATTTGCCGGAGCATGGCGGACTCGCCCATGACGCCCTGGCTCACCAGGGTGCCGGCCACGCTGGCCAGGATGATGGGGGAGAAGACGCGCAGCTCGAACTCACGAAGGATGATTTCCATCGCGAACACGGCGCCGGCGATGGGGGCGTTGAAGGACGCGGAGATGCCCGCGCCCGCGCCGCACGCCAGGAGGATGGACAGCTCCTTGCGGCTGAAGCCCAGCACCCGGCCCACGGTGGACGCGAACGCGGCGCCGCCGTAGACGATGGGCCCCTCGCGCCCCGCCGAGCCGCCGCTGCCAATGGTGATGGCGGACGCCACCAGCTTCAGCAGGCCCCGGTCCGCCGGCAGGGCGTTGGCGCCACTCTTCACCGCCCGCACCACCTCGGGGACGCCGTGGCCGTGCGTCTCCGGCCTGTCCCGCAGCAGCCGGCCCACCGCCACGCCGCCCAGCGTGGGCGCCAGCAGCATCAACCACCAGGGCAGGTGGGGCAGCGCCTCGGGCAGGTTGTGGCTGTGTCCGAACACGCTGTTGAGCGCGGACAGCGCCACCAGCGGGTAGTAGAGCGACAGCCCGCCCAGCGTCAGCAGGGCCAGCAGGCGCAGCCGGCGCTTCACCTCGTCACGGGGGCCGCCCGGCTCGATGATGCGCGCCAGCACCAGCGCGCCGGATGCCAGGGGCACGCCGACGAAGGCATACTCCGGATGCCAGCGCGCCGCGGCGAACGCCTCCATGAGCGACTGGAACTGGCCCTGGCGAAGCGTGTGCTTCAGCGAAGCCGCCCCGAAGGTGAGCCCGCTCACCAACCCGATGAGGTTGGAGAAGATGCCGGCCGCCAGCCCGCTGTACAGGCCGACCACCGCGCCCGCCACCGGGAGGACGGAGGGGCCGGGCAGCCGCAAGCGGTTGGACGCTCTCAGCGCGGTGTGGGCGAAGCGGCCCATCGCCGCGCGCAGCCGCGTCCAGATTGCGCGCTGGGCCGCCGCGCTTGATGCGGGTACTTCCCCTGCATTCATTGCAGGTCCCACTAACAGTGGGATGGGCGCCGCTCAAGGTTCGTGACGCGGACGGGTGCAGGGCGGCCGTCCGTCAGGTCGCGCCCATGACAAGCGCGTCGCGGTTTCGCTTCAGCTTCGAACGGCTACCGCCGCTCGAGCAGGCCGGAGGGCGGCGGCGCGGAGGTGGGCAGGTGGTCCGCGGCGGCTGTCAGGGCCTCGCGCACCTTGTCGCCCGCGGCCTTCGCGGCCTTGGTGGCCGCGAGCTGGGCCCGCGCGCCCGAAGCACCCCAGAACCGGGTGGGGGCAGCCAGCGCCGCGCGCTCCGCGTCGGTGTACTTCTGGAACGCGTACTTCGTGGCCTGGGAGGGGAGCCGCAGCCCCTCCACCACCTTGAACCAGGAGAGCACCTTCAGTGAGTAGTAGCTGAGGTCCACCTCCCACCAGAACCAGCCCTGGTTGGCGGTGTTCTGATGGAAGTGGTGGTTGTTGTGCCACCCCTCGCCCAGGGTGACGAGCGCCAGCAGCCAGTTGTTCCGGCTGGTGTCCGTCGTCTTGTAGCGGCGCTTGCCGAAGATGTGGCTGAGCGAGTTGATGGTGAAGGTGCCGTGCCACAGCAGGGTGGTGCTGACGAAGAAGCCCCACACCAGCATGGAGAAGCCGCCGATGAAGTAGAGGGCCACGGCCAGCAGGACGGGCGGCGCCAGGTGGAAGCGGTTGAGCCACACCAGCTCCGGGAAGCGGGCGAAGTCCTTGATGCCCTCCATGCGGGTGTCGTTGTACTTGTCGGAGAGAATCCACCCCACGTGGCTCCACCAGAAGCCCTTCTGCAGGGGCGAGTGGATGTCCTCCGCGTGGTCCGAATAGCGGTGGTGGTGGCGGTGGTGCGCCGCCCACCACAGCACGCCCTTCTGCGCGGACGTGCTGCCCACGAAGGCCATGATGAACTGGAAGACACGTCCCGTCTTGAAGGCCCGGTGGGAGAAGTACCGGTGGAAGCCCGCGGTGATGCCCCACATGCGCACGACGTAGAGGCCGACGCACACGGCCACGTCCACCGGCTTCGCGCCGACGGCGAAGACGAAGAGGCACATCAGGTGGACGGCGAAGAAGGGGACGGAGGAGCGCCAGTTGAGGCGCTCCTCCGCCGCGGGCAGGGCTGGAGACGGTGTCTGCAAGGGAGCCTCGTGCGCTGGGTGGCCGAGCTGGAACCTGCTCAGCCTCACCCCGCATCAACACCCCCGCCTGTCATCCCCCTGTCAGGAGGCGGCGGATTGCCGCAGCTCCGTCAACCACTCCTCGAATGCGGGGTACCCATGGAGCGGCGCCAGGTCCTCGTCGGAGGCGGCATAGGCCCCATCGGTGAAGCCCAGCTCCGTGGCGCGGTGCAGGAGCCGCATCGCGTCAGGCACGTTGCGCGCGCGGGCATGGGCGCAGGCCGCGTCATAGGCCAGCGTGGCGCTGGGCGCGTGCTTCAGCGCCGCCTCGCCCACGGCCGCGGCCTCCGAGTACGCGCCCCGGATGAAGAGCACCCGCTCCGCGCAGGAGAACGCCGCCTCCGGGTCCAGGCCCGGGAGCTTCAGGGCCTCCGGCTCACGGCCCATGCGGATGAGCGTGCCGGCGTACTCGTGCAGCACCGTCCGGTCCGACGAGGCCTGCCAGGCCTGCTTCCACCACTCCACCGCGCGGGCGTCATCACCCACCAGGGAGAAGGACGCCGCCACCGCGTGCGGCTCCACGGGGAGGCCCTGCACCTGCGAGAAGTGGTCCAGCGCCTGGCGGCCCTGGCCCTCCTTCAGGGCGAGCCAGCCCATCAGGTGGTGCGCATGGCTGGCCAGCGGCGGCGTCAGGCCCTCGGTGGCCTCCAGCACGGACGCGCCCAGCCGGCGCGCCTCGTCCATGCGGCCCGCGTCGAGCGCGGCCCGGGCCTCGCGCAGCTTCTCCGCCAGGGGGCCTTCCAGTGTGGCCTCGCGCTGGGCCTGCCCGCCGCGCAGCGCCTCCGCCACCACGCGGAAGGACTGCATGCCGTACATGGCGAAGATGAGGGTGAGCAGCAGCCAGCCCGACCGCAGGCCGAACACCACGGCGCCCACGCACACCAGCAGGGCCAGGCCCTGCGCCAGCACGAAGCCGCGCCGGGGGCCGAACACCCGCGTGGCCAGGGTGGTGGTGATGCGCCCGCCGTCCAGCGGGAGCACGGGCAGCATGTTGAGGACCGCCCAGAAGAAGTTGGCCAGCATGAAGGTGAACAGGAAGAAGTCGAGCGCGGGCGAGCGGCCCTCGAGCAGGGCGTAGCCCACCCCGCTCGTCACCCCCAGCATCAGCCCGAAGAAGGGGCCGGCCGCGGTGATGAGCAGGTCCCGCTTCCACGGCAGGGGCCCTGGCGCGTCCGTGGGGAGCGTGTGGCCACCCATCCAGACGAGGGCGATGCTCGGCCGGTAGCCGAACAGGCGGCTGGCCAGCGCGTGCCCCAGCTCATGGATGAGCACGGACACGAAGACGATGAGCATCCACGACAGGATGTAGACGACCATCGCGCTGGCGTGGCCCAGGGTGGGGGCCCCATCAACCATGCGGAACGGCCAGCCGTTCTGGGCCGCGGGGACGGAGCTCCAGGCCAGCATGCCGGACACGAGCAGGTGGCTGGGGTGGACTTCAACGGGAATGCTCCCGAGCCGAAAGCGGAACATGGGGACGGACCTTAACCGTTAGGACCCCCGAGCGCAGGCACTTGCGCACCGCCTCCTCCATGTCCCTGGCGAATCCGCTAGGTTCCCCGCCCCTCATGCCGCAGCTTGGTCCCTACACCCTGCCCAATCCGTACATCCTGGCCCCCATGGCCGGGGTGAGCGAGATGCCCTTCCGTGTGCTCGCCTTCCGTCTGGGCGCGGCGCTCTGCCCCACCGAACTCGTCAGCTCGCAGGGCCTGATGCGCGCCAACCAGCGGACGTTGAAGTACCTGCGCTACGACGCCGAGGTGGAGCGGCCCTACTCGCTCCAAATCTACGGCGGCGAGCCAGACGCCATGGCGAAGGCCGCGGTGGTGGGGCGCGAGGCGGGCGCGCAAATCATCGACATCAACATGGGCTGTCCGGTGAAGAAGGTGGTGAAGAACGGGGCGGGCAGCGGCCTGCTCTGTGACGTGCCCCGCGCGGCGGACATCGTCCGGCGCATCCGCGACGCCACCGGCCTGCCCGTCACCTGCAAGATTCGCTCGGGCTGGGACGCCCGCAGCCTGAACTACCTCCAGGTGGCCGGCGCGCTCCAGGAGGCGGGCTGCGCGGGGCTGGCCATCCACCCCCGCACGCGCGAGCAGGGCTATTCGGGGCAGGCGGACTGGGGCGTCATCGCCGACCTCAAGCGCCACTTCCCGGAGCTGCCCATCATCGGCAACGGGGACGTGAAGACGCCCGCGGACGCGGCGCGCATGCGGGAGCGCACCGGCTGCGACTTCGTGATGATTGGCCGCGCCGCGCTGGGCAACCCGTGGATCTTCCGCGAGCTGCTCGGGGGCCCGCCCGCCACGCCGCGTGAGCGCTGCGAGCTGGTGCTCACCCACTTCCGGGCGCACCTGGACTTCATGGGGGACCCGCTGGGCGCCGTGCGCTCCTTCCGCAAGCAGCTGGCGTGGTACGCCCACGGCCTGTACGGCGCCGCGGCCTTCCGCGCGGAGGTGAACGGCCTGGACGTGCCGTCGGCGGTGGAGGACTGCGTGCGCCGCTTCTTCACCGCGGCCCAGGTGGACGCCGCGGGCCCCGGTGAAGAGCAGGACGTGGACTACCGCGCGGCCCTGGGCTGAGGGCACGGCGCCGCTCTCTATATATAAGGAGGGAGTCGGTGCCCTTCGTGAGCGGCGCGCCGCTCAAGCGCCCGAGGGGCGGACCGCGTCCGGCGGCACCAGCCTCCTCCCGGTGGCCACGGCGCGGAAGTAGTCACACGCGGGCGTGGGGCTGCGGCGGAGCGTGTCGAAGTCGACGTGGTAGAGGCCGAAGCGCGGGCCCCAGCCCTCCAGCCACTCGAAGTTGTCGAGCAGGCTCCAATAGAGGTAGCCGCGCACGTCCACGCCCTGCGCGCGCGCCGCCAGCACCTGGGCCAGGTGGGTGTGGAGGTAGTGGGGCCGGCGGGCGCCGCCGCGGTCGTCGACGCCGTTCTCCGTAATCCACACCGGCTTCCCGTAGCGCTTCACGTCGCGCAGCGTATGGAGAAAGCCCTCCGGCCAGTCCTCCCAGCCGATGTCGGTGAGGCCCCGGCCGTGGACGTCCCGGTACTTGAACTCGATGAAGGGCGGGCGCGGCACGAAGCGCAGGTGCGCGCGGGTGTAGTAGTTCACCCCGATGAACTCCACGGAGTCCCGCGCGCCGGGGATGTCCGCGCGCGTGGAGGCCACGCCCGGCATGGTGACGCGCAGCTCGCCGGTGGACAGCGCCTCGTGGAACGCATGGTTGTAGGCCTGGGCCCCAAGCCTCACCAGCGCGCGGTCCAACGGGTGCCACCAGCGGTCCGGCGCGAAGGCGAGCATGTTCTGGGAGATGCCCAGCTCCACGCGGCCCAGCCGGGACAACAGCTCCTCCCGGGCGGCCACATGAGCGCGCACCAGGTTCTCCATGGCCCTCATGGTGGTGGGGCCATCCGTGATGCCCGGAGGAATGGCGCCCTGCAGATAGCCCCCCAGCAGCAGCACCATGGGCTCGTTGAAGGAGATGACCAGCGCGTCCAGCCCCTCCAGCAGCGCCGCGCACCGCTTCGCGTACCGGCGGAAGGCGTCCACGCTGGCCGGCTGGTGCCACGGCGTCTCCCGGTGGAACCAGGTGGGGTGCGTGAAGTGGTGGAGCGTCACCACCGGCCGCAGGCCGTGGGCCTTCATCTTCAGGAGCCGCTCCCGGTACGCCTCCAGCGCCGCCTCGGCGAAGCGCCCGCGCTCCGGCTCGATGCGCGCCCACTCCAGGGAGATGCGGAACGCGGTGGCGCCCACCGCCCGCGCCAGGGCGTAGTCCTCCTCGTAGCGGTTCCAGTGGTCCACCGCGAGGCCGCAGCGCGCGTCCGGCTCCTTCAGCCGTCCGGCCCGCTCCCACTCGGACCAGTCGTTCTCGATGCCGCCCTCCACCTGGTACGCGGCGGTCGCGACGCCGAAGGTGAAGTCCGCGGGGAAGGTCTGCTCGGGGGCGCTCATGGGGTGGCGCACCGTAGACGCCGCACCCCACGCGCGAAAAGCGCCGCGCGTAAACGCCGCGCCCGAAAGTGGCCGGGACGTGTCCGGCGCCGGAAACTCGGCCTCGCGCGCGACACCTCGGATGCGCTCGTTAGTGTCCGCGAAGTGGCGTTCGGGACCTCCGGACGCGCTCGATGCCGAAAAATCGGCCTCGCACGCGATGCAATACATCACCATGCGTTGACACACTGGCATGTCGCCCGTACCATTCACTTCAAGCACTCACTCCCATCAAGAAGAGTGCAGGGCCTCGGTTGACTGGGGCCAACCACTGAACCGGAGGATTCTGATGGCCGCTAAGAAGAAGACCGCTGCGAAGTCCGCGACCAAGAAGGCTGCCAAGACCGCGAAGGCGGCGAAGTCGACGAAGGCGGCGAAGTCGGCGAAGAAGACGACCGCTCGCAAGACGGCTGGCAAGACCGCGACCAAGAAGGCGGCTGCCAAGAAGACCACCCGCAAGGCGGCCAAGAAGGCCCCGGCTCGCAAGCGCACCACCAAGGCCAAGGCGGCGGCGGCCCCGGTTACCCCGGAGTCCTGAGCAGTCCCGTCGTCATGAGCGGACGGTAGTTGACGTCCGGTGAACGGCTCGGCGAAACCCGCCGGGCCGTTTTCATTTTCAGGACCCGGAGTGCCCCATGTCGCTGCGTCCCGTGGAGCTGGAGCAGGTGGTGGCGGAGGTGGCGGAGCACCTCACCGGCGCGGTGGCGCAGAAGGCCTGGTGTCCTCTTCCCAGGCTCGCCTACGTGGAGCTTCGCGTCCCGGGTAGATCCATCCTGTTGTGCCTGTGCGCCGAGGGTGACCTGGCCCGGGTGTCCGTGGCGGAGGAGCGCTTCCCCACGCCGGGCGAGCCCGCCCCCTTCCAGCGGTGGCTGCGCCAGGAATTGACAGGCTTCAAGCTCCAGGGCGCCTGCTTCATGGACGCAGCGCGCGTGGTGGCCTTCGACTTCGTGCGCGAGGACGTCCGCAGGCGGCTGATCCTGGAGGTGGGCGCGCCCGGTGGACTGCTGCTGCTCAGCGACAACGGCCGCGTGCTGATGCTCTCCGGTGAGGGCTTCGCGCAGCGCCGGGGCCTGCATCCGGGCGCCGCGTGGACGCCACCGGAGCCGCCGCCTCCCGAGGCCCGCGAGAAGGCCCGGAGCCAGCCGTCGCGGCTCGCGCCCCAGGACTCGGATGCGCTGCCGTATTCCCAGGCCGCGGAGCGCCTGCTCGGAGCGCGCGACAAGGCCAGCCGCTCGGAGACCATTCGCCGCCGCCTGGCGCAGCCGTACCGCGCGCGCCTCAAGCGCGCCTCCCGCACGCTGGAGAAGGTGCGCGCCGAGGCGGCCCGAGGGCCGGACGCGGAGAAGCACCGCGAAGTGGGCGAGCTGCTGGCGCAGAACCTCTACCGCCTCAAGCGGGGCGCCACCGAGGCGGTGCTCACCGCCTATACAGAGGAGGGCGCGAAGGAGGTCCGGGTGACGCTGGACCCGAAGCGCACCCCGAAGGAGGAGGCGGACTGGCGCTTCCACCAGTACCGGCGGTTGCTGCGGGGCGTGGAGCAGGCGCGTCACCGTGAGGCGGAGCTGGCGCGCGAGGTGGCGCACGCGCAGGAGGCGCTCGCGCAGCTCGAGCGGATGGAGGACGCCGCGCTGCTGTCGCAGGCGGAGGTGCTGCAGCTCCCCAGTGGAGGCGAGGGCGCGCGGGAGGGCCGGCCCTTCAAGGAGTACGTGGGCCATGGCGGGGCGCGCATCTGGGTGGGGCGCGGCGCGGAGGACAACGACGCGCTCACCTTCAAGGTGGCCAGGCCCTGGCACCTGTGGCTTCACGCGCGCGGCGTACCCGGCAGTCACGTGGTGCTGCCGCTGGAGAAGGGGCAGGAGGTGGCGCAGGAGGTGCTGCTGGACGCGGCGCACCTGGCGCTGCACCACTCCGGGGCCAAGGGCGAGCCGCGCGGCGAGGTGAGCTACGTGCCCGCGAAGTTCGTGCGCAAGGTGAAGGGCGGCGCGCCGGGGCAAGTCACCTTCACGCGCGAGAAGACCTTCGTGGTGCGCATGGAGCCCGAGCGCCTGGAGCGGCTCCTCAAGTCCCGGCACGCGGAGCCGCCCGCGCCGTGAGGACGCGTCGTACGCTCGCCTGCCGCTCCCTCCTGTAGTGGACGCTGCGTGTGAGCGCGGTTGACGGGCTGACGGTGGGGAGGCGGGCAGGGGACCGCCGCCCTTGAGTCCCCGGAAGTGCGGGGTACGATGGGCAGCCGCGTGTCCCCCGAGCCATTTCGCCAGACGTCGCTCTTCCCTCGAGGCCTCTCCGCCGCCAGCCGCGCGGCGGAGGGAACGGCCGTACCCCGGCCCGAGGGGGGACCTGCCACGCCCGTGACGCCCGCGCCGCGGCCCGTCGCACCGCCCGTGCCGCTGCCGCAGCGCAACCTCCTGCCCGACGAGGCGCCCCGCCTCGTCACGCGTCCGCCCACGCGGGAGGAGCTGTGGACCCGGGCGGAGTCGCTGGCGTGGCGGCTGAGCGCGGAGCTGGGCATGCCGGTGCGCCTGTCGGTGACGGACAACCGCTCCACCATGGTGTCCTTCCGCCGGGGCTCCGCGGTGCTGGCGCTGCGGCTGCATCACATGTTCCTGGACGCGCCGGAGCCGGTGGTGCGCGCGGTGGCGGACTACGCGGGCCGGGGCCACCGCGCCGCGGGCGTCATCCTGGACGAGTACATCCGCGGTCAGCAGCCGCGCATCCGCCAGCTGCGCCGCGAATCCGACGCGGACCTCAACCCGCGCGGGCGCTGTTTCGACCTCCAGGCGCTTTACGACGCCACCAACCGTGATTTTTTCCAGGGCCTCATCCAGGCCCGGATTGGCTGGGGGCGCATGCCTCCGCGCCGTCGTCGCAAGTCCATCCGCCTGGGCGTCTACGACCACCAGACGCGTGAGATTCGCATCCACCCGGCGCTGGACACCCCCGAGGTGCCCTCCTACTTCGTGGAGTTCATCGTCTTCCACGAGATGCTCCACCAGCTCTTCCCGAGCACGGGCCGGAGCGGCCGTCGCGTGCACCACCCGCGCGCCTTTCGCGAGCGCGAGAAGACCTTCCCGCATTACGCCGCCGCACTGCGTTGGGAGCGGGAGAACCTGGGCGTGCTGCTACGCGGCTGAGCGCAGCGCTGTTCGCTGGCTCATTTACCGTTTTACCGAGCGAAGCGGCCCATGCAGCGTGCTTGACGCTGCCGTTAGGGAAACCCATCCTCACTGGCTCTATGCGAAGAGCGAAGATTGTCTGCACCCTCGGTCCCGCCAGCCAGAGCCAGGAGATGCTCGAAGCGCTCCTGGAGAACGGCATGGACGTGGCTCGCCTCAACTTCTCCCACGGCAGCCACGAGCAGCACGCGGAGAACATCGCGAAGCTGCGCGCCGCGTCGCTGAAGGTCCGCAAGGCGGTGGGCATCCTCGGGGACCTGCAAGGCCCGAAGATTCGCACCGGCCGGTTCGTGAAGGGCAGCACGGAGCTGAAGGAGGGCGGCACCTTCCACATCACCACGGACGAGACAGTCCCAGGCACGGACGAAATCGTGTCCACCACGTACCCGCTCCTGGCCGCGGACGTGAATCCGGGGGACCGCATCCTCCTGGATGACGGCCTGCTGGAGCTGAAGGTCCTGGAGACGGACAAGCAGAAGCTCATCCGCACGCAGGTCATCCACGGCGGCACGCTGAAGAACAACAAGGGCATCAACCTGCCCGGCGTGGCGGTGCGCGCGGATGCGCTGACGCCGAAGGACCGCGAGGACCTGGTGTTCGGCATCAAGGCCGGCGTGGACTTCATCGCGCTGTCCTTCGTGCGCCAGCCGTCGGACCTCGACACCGCGCGCCAGGCCATGGCGGAGGTGGGCCGCTCGGTGCCCATCATCGCCAAGCTGGAGAAGCCGGAGGCCATTGCCCGGCTGGACGCCATCCTGGACAAGACGGACGGCGTCATGGTCGCGCGCGGCGACCTGGGCGTGGAGATTCCCCCCGAGGAGGTGCCGGCCGTCCAGAAGGACATCATCCGGCGCTCCAACCTGCGCGGCCTGCCCGTCATCGTGGCCACGCAGATGCTGAACTCCATGATTGACAACCCGCGCCCCACGCGCGCCGAGGCCAGCGACGTGGCCAACGCCGTGTTCGACGGCGCGGACGCGGTGATGCTGTCGGGCGAGACGGCCAGCGGGAAGTTCCCCATTGAGTCCGTGCAGATGATGGAGCGCATCATCCTGGCGGCCGAGTCCTCCGCCCGCACCACGCATTCGCTGATGCGCGCGCTGGAGACGCCGCTGGGGCTGCCCGACCACTTCCCGGACGTGATCGCGCGCGTGGCGTGCGAGGCGGCCAAGGCGAGCAACGCCTCGCTGATCGCGGCCTTCACGCTGTCGGGGGTGACGGCGCGCCTGCTGTCGCACTACCGGCCCACGGTGCCGATTGTCGCCTTCAGCCCCAACCAGGAGGTGCGCCGCCGGCTGGCGCTGCTGTGGGGCGTGGTGCCGCGCGTGCTGGAGCCCATCCAGGACACGGAGGCCATGGTGAAGCGCGTGGAGGAAGAGCTCCTGGCGCGGGGCCTGGGCCGCAAGGGCGACCGCATCGTCATCGTCTTCGGCGCGCCAGTCGGCCAGCCGGGGAAGATCAACAGCCTGCGCCTGCACACCATCCAGGGCTGAGCGGCTACTTGATTCCCTGGAGGACCTTCCGGGGGATGTCGGCCTCGATGAAGACGGCATAGAGCGCCGGGTCCAGCTGCCCGGCGTCGGACTCGCGGCGGAGGATGTCGAGCGCGAGCGTGTGCGGCACGGCCTTCTTGTAGGGCCGGTCGCTGGCGGTGAGCGCGTCGTAGATGTCGCAGATGGACATCATCCGGGACTGGACGGGGATGGCCTTCTCCGCGCGCGGGTAGCCGGTGCCATCCAGCTTCTCGTGGTGGGCGTAGGCAATCTCCGGCACCCGGCGCAGCGTGCGCGTCCACGGAATCTGGGACAGGAAGCGGTAGGTGTGCTCGACGTGGCTCTCGATTTCGCGGCGCTCCTCGGGAGAGAGCGTGCCGCGGGCGATGGAGAGCGACTGGATTTCCCCGGGCAGCAGCAGGGGCTGGGCCTTGTCGTGGGCATCCAGGAAGCGCAGCGCGCCCAACTCGTGGAGGCGCTCGAAGTTGCCCTGCGCGAGCACGGTGGGGCGGTTGCAGGAGAGGATGAACTCCAGCACCTCGTCCAGCTGCCACGACTCGCGGGCGAGCCGCTCCTCCTCCTCGGCTTCGATTTCCGCCAGGTTCGCGTGGCCGCGCAGCTTCACCGCCGCGATTCGGCGGCGGTAGCTCTGCAGCTGCAAGTCCTTGCGGGCGAGCTGGAAGCGGGCGCGCAGGCCTTCGAGCTCGTGGGGGTAGAGCTTCTCCGCCTTCACCAGCACGGGCTCGCGTACGCCCACCTTGCCGAAGTCATGGAGCAGCGAGGCGTAGCGCAGCTCCTGAAGCTCCCCGGCGGAGAAGCGCGTGTGGGCGTAGGGGCCGGTGGACAGGTGCTCCAGCGCCTGGGCCAGGGCCACGGTGAGGTCGGCCACGCGGCCGGAGTGGCCAGCGGTGGTCGGGTCTCTGGATTCAATGGCGACGACGGAGGCGGAGACGAAGCCCTCGAAGAGGCGGTTGATGTCCTCGTGGAGGAGGGCGTTCTCGATGGCGCCCGCGGCCTGGGCGCCCAGGGCGAGCAGCAGCTCCTCGTCCTCGGCGTTGAAGCTGGCGCCGTCCAGCTTGTTGAGGGCCTGGAGGACGCCCGTCACCTCGCCGCCGGCGTCGCGCATGGGGACGCAGAGGATGGTCTTCGTCTGGTAGCCGCTGGAGACGTCGAACGAGCGGTTGAAGCGGGCGTCGGCGTAGGCGTCGGGGATGTTGATGACGGCGCCCGTCTGGGCCACCTGTCCGGCGACGCCGCTGCCCACCGGGAGGCGGATTTCGCTCTTGGAGCCCTGGGCCACCTTGCTCCACAGCTCGTTGCGCTCGCGGTCCAGGATGAAGAGCGAGCAGCGGTCCGCCTCCACCACCTTGGTGGCCTCGAAGAGGATGAGCGGCAGGAGCAGGTCGAGGTCGCGCTCGGCGCTCATGGCCTTCGCGACATCCAGGATGGACGTGAGCTTCGCCAGGCGACGGTTCAGCTCGGGCAGTGGGGCGGGTTGAGCGAGCACCAGCGGCTCCGTGAGAAGCGGCCGGCGGGCCGCGAAGGGCTACAAAGTTCTATCATGGGTAGACAGCACGCTGCCCTGGAGGGCCCACCTGGCAGCTCCCTGGCTGTCGGATGGACGTCGCCGCGTTGCGTTCGGCCTTAGCCAGCGCGCGCGTTGCGGTTATGAAGCGCGGCATGAGCCGCCGCCCCGTTCGCATCTCTCCTTCGCTTTTGTCCTGTGACTTCGGCCGCTTGGCCGAAGAGGTCCGCGCCATCGAAGCCGCCGGTGCGGACTGGGTTCACGTAGATGTCATGGATGGCCGGTTTGTGCCGAACATCACGATTGGGCCCGTGGTGGTGGAGGCCATCAAGCGGGTGGCGACGAAGCCGTTGGACGTGCACCTGATGATTGTGGAGCCGGAGCGCTACGTGGAGGCCTTCGCGAAGGCGGGGGCGGACGTACTGACGGTGCACGTGGAGGCCAGCCCGCACCTGCACCGGACGCTTCAGCAGATTCGGAGCGCGGGGGTGAAGCCGGCGGTGGTGTTGAACCCGGGCACGCCGCTGTCGGCCATTGAAGAGGTGCTGGGCGACGTGGACATGGTGCTGTTGATGAGCGTGAACCCGGGCTTCGGTGGGCAGGGGTTCATCGAGGCCACGGTGGAGAAGGTGCGCCGGCTGCGCGGGATGTTGGATGCGCGCGGGCTGAAGGACGTGGACATCGAGGTGGACGGCGGCATCAACGCCACCACGGCGAAGCGGGTGGTGGAGGCCGGGGCCACGGTGCTGGTGGCGGGCAGCTACGTCTTCGGCGCGAAGGACTACGCGGAGGCCATCCGCTCGCTGCGCCCGTGAGGCGCCGCCGGCCTCTCAGGTGCGAGGCCGCGCCACGGAGGAGGCGAGCCGGGCGACGCGGGTCATGAAGGTGGGGTCGAAGGGCTTCACCTCGTAGTCGTCGGCGCCGAGCTCGAAGCAGACGTGGCGGGTGAACTGGTCCTCGACGGCGCTGAGGATGATGACCTTGCAGTCGCGGGTGTTGGGGTCCTGCTTGAGCTGGGCGAGCAGGTCGCGCCCGTCCTGGTGCTGGTTGATGTCCAGGATGATGACGGCGGGCCGGTGCTCGCGGGCGAGCTCCAGGACGCGCTCGGACGTGGTGTCGGAGATGCAGTTCAGCCCGGACCGTTTTCCCTCGCGGGCGAGGGCGGAGACGATGAGGGGCTCGTCATCGGAGATGAGGACGACGGGGGGCGGCGTCATGGCATCGCGGTGCAACAATGCGGTCTGCCTCATGGATGTAGCTGGGGGGTAAATTATCAGGGAGTACAGGAAATTCTTGGTCTTGGGAAGCGGAGTCGGCGGTCACCCGGGCAGGGCCCGGCCGGCCGCTCGCTTTGGGCGGGGAGGGGCGGAAGAAAAGGTGATCCGAGGACGTTGACTCGGCTGGGCGGCTCGGGTACTACCGCCCACACTTCGCCGGTCCCGAGAAGGACCGTCCGGCGAGGCGACATATCGGGGAGTGGCTCAGCCTGGTAGAGCACTTGGTTCGGGACCAAGGGGTCGCAGGTTCAAATCCTGTCTCCCCGACCACGTCATGAAGCGGGCTGGAGGCCGAGAGGTCTCCAGCCCGTTTCTTTTTCGAGACTCTGGCGTCGTTTCGTCCTGGAGCCAGCTGGCCGTTTATATAGGGGTCGGGCTCGGGCGCATGGGGTGCTGAGAGTTGTTTTCGTGCCAAGCCAGAGCCTGGACGGCCTTCGCTGGAATTCCCACCAGCGCCAGCCGGGAGCAGAAAGCGTGGCGGAGGATGTGGATGCCTCCCGTCACCTTCATCCTGGCCAGCCGCCGGATGCGGCTCATCCACTTGTTCAGCAGCACCTGGGTCACCTTCGCGTGGCTATCGGTCCGCCGGAGATGCGCTCGCCCCGGAGGGGCCGCTTCTTGCGGAGGGCGTCCGTCAGCCGCGCGGTCATGTTTTCCTGCCGGGCCCGTCCGCCCTTGGTCAGGGTGACGTACCCTCCCACTCCGAGCGGCGGACGTGATTGAGGCTCACGTCCGTGTGCTCCAGGGCGATAATCTCCCCGCAGCGCAGCCCCGCCTCGCCGCCGAGCAGGGTGAAGGCGAGGTGCTGGCGGCCCACCTCCGCCGCCGCCTCCTCCAGCCGCTCGAACTCGTGCGGTTCGTAGAACGCCATGGCGGAGGGCGCTACCTCCAACCGCTCGAGGGTGGCCGGCATCTGCCCGATGACGCCCCACTTGAGCGCGGTCTTCAAGACTGTGTTGAGCACCACCAGCACGTTGTTGACCGCCTTCGGACCGCGATCCACCAACTTCGCCTTGAGTTTTCCCATCTCGGCGTTGGTGATGGTGTCCAGCCGCAGCTCGGTAACCGTCCGGTGGACGTCGTGCCAGGAGGCTTGATGACGGACGAGGACCGTGTTCGGCGCGCGCCTCGACGAGCGAGCTGTTCAGTGACTGAGCTGGAGGGGCGAATCGGGCGGGTCGGCGGCGCGTCGCCGCTTCCACTCGTGGGGTAGCAGCTCACCGATGCGCGAGTTGGGGTGTGTCTGCACGCGCAGCAGGACGTCCGCGAGGTATGCCTCGGGGTTGACGCCGTTGGCCTCGCAGGAAGCCACCAGGGCGTAGAGTCCGGCGAGATTCTCCCCCGCTGCCTCGTGGCCGACGAATAGAAAGTTTTTACGGCCCAGGGCGGCTTTCCGTAGCGCC
>NZ_JABXEO010000048.1:0-62959 GCF_013372585.1 Myxococcus sp. AM010 | reverse complement strand
GGGCTGAGTACCTGACCTCAAGGATGGACCTGCGAGCGCGCCTGGAGGGCCGCCTCCAGCGCGGAGGTTTCCGGCAGGGCGCCTTCGGCCCGGACTACGAGCTGGCGCGCTTCCAGGTGGCGGGCCCGACTGCCCTGCCGCAGGCGGACGCGCCTTTCTCGGACGGGTACTCGGCCTACGGCGAAGTGATTCTGAGCTGGGATGCGGAGAGCCTGAGCGTGCTGGGGCAGCGCCACTTCCGGCTGACGATGGGCACCGAGGTCTTCAACTGGGGCCGGGTAGACGTGGACGGCCGGCTGGAGACGCAGCTCTTCCACCGCAACCTCTCGGTGGGGGTGGGCGGCGTGGCGGTGGGCGCCGGCCAGCCAGGAGCGCGTTACCTCGCCTCGGCCGAGGCGCGATGGCGCTTCCTGGGTGGGAAGCTGTACGCGGTGGGGCAGGGGGGCACGCTGCTCTTCCCGACAGCGGAAGGGACGCTGCGGCCAGGCGCCTTCGCCTCCGTGGGGCTGGGGGTGGACAATGCGCGCTGAGCGGCCTTGGCGCAGCGGGTTTGGCGCGGCGCTGCTGGTGGCCCTCCTGGCCTCCGGGTGCGCCTCGTTGCCGGCGAGGCCGGGCCAGGCGGGCCGTGGTGCGGCCCTGGCCTTCAGTCCCCTCTCCGTGCCCTCCCAGGCGGCGAGGAGCGCGGCGACAGGTGTGTACCAGGGGGATGCGTCGGGCTCCGCGGATGGGACGCCAGAGCCGGCGCCGATGGGCTATCGGCGAGTGCCCACCGGCAATGCCGTCAACGGGAAGGGAGTGCGCGGCTCGGGCGGCGAGGGTGGTGCCTTCGTCTGTGGCGGCAATGCCCTGCCTCCGGACTGGCCCCGTCTGACTCAAAGCCGGGAGGTGCTGGCGCCTTTCCTGGCGTGTGCCTCGCCCGCGGAGTTCGTGGCCATGCAGCGCGGGGTGGGGGACATGGGCGCGGTGGTGCAGTCCCTCACGGCCTGGGACGCTGTCCGGCTGGGCGCCCTGGGGCCGATGGACGAAGACGCCTCGGCCGTCCTCAGTCGCAAGCGCGCGGACTTCATCGTCACGGCTGTGGAGAAGTACGGCGTGCCGTATGCGGAGGTGTTCTCCCTCTTCGTCCTGCACTCGGCCTTCGACGACGAGCTGCGCGAGGTGGTGCAGCGACTCGCCCGCGACAAGCAACTGGGCGAGACGCTGGGCGCGATGGCTGCTGTCCGCGAGGAGCTGAAGCGGCGGGGCATGGAGCTGGGGGAGTTCCCGGAGCGAGGAGAGAAGGCCGGCGACGTGCTGCGCGGGTTGGGGCGCGCGGGCCGCGACATGCTCTCCAGCACCTCGGTGAGCGGTGAGGCCCGGTACACGGAGCTTATGGCCATGCGTGGGCAGATGCCCCCGCCCTACCAGGCCGCCCTCGACGAAGTGCAGAAGGCGTTGATGGAGAGGCACTACTCGCCGGGAAGCCTCTCGGCGGGGGCCTTTGACTCTCTCACCTTCGGTGTGCCGGTGGGCTTCTACCACCTGGCGGTGGGGACGGGGCACGGGGCGTACTCGCTGGCGCAGGGCAAGTACGAGCAGGCCACGCGCGAGCTGGCGCCGGCCGCGCTGGCGGTGGCGGTGTACGCCGGCGGCAAGGGCGCTCGGGCCCTGGTGGAGTCGCGTGGCGGGCTGCGGCGCCTCCAGATGCCGGCGCTCGACGTGGCCGGCATGAAGGCGCTGATGGCGCGCCTGGAGGAGCAGCTCGGCATCACTGCCGCGCGCGATTTGTTGCGCTACCTCCAGGCGAGCCGTGAGGGCGCGCTGGTGGCCGCCGAGTGGGGGGAAGCGGGACTGCTGGCGCTCTACGAGGCGCGTGGAAACCCCGCGAAGGCGCAGGCGGTGCTGATGGAGGCGGCCAGTCGCGAGTCCGCTCAGGCCGTGGCCAGCAGGGGCTCCGCAGGGAAGCGGCCCGTCAACCTGGACCTCTTCGAGCAGAACGCCGAGGTGTCCGCCGCGGAGGCGCAGACGGCCAGCCGAGAGTCCTCCGGGGCTGCGGCGGCGAGAGGAGGCGCGAGTCGCGAGTCCGCGCAGCCCGCGGCTTCACGGGGCGCAAGCGGGAATCGGTACATCAACCTGGACCTCTTCGCGCAGGACGCCAAGGTCGGCGCAAAGGAGTCCGCGAGGGCCAAGCTGTTCCAGGCGGAGCTGGAGTCCTCGGGGCCCCGTCTCCCGAAGGACGTGAAGCTGCTGAAGGAGATGGCGCCCAAGCTGAACGAGCCACCTCCGGGAGTCGAGAAGGGGGCGCCGCTCTGGCAGGAGTACGTCGCCTACCGCAAGAGGCGGCTGAAGGAGATTCGGGACGGTGACGCCGTCAAGGGCCCCCTGAAGTGGGAGGGCTACGGGGGGATGCGCGCCTACTATGCTCGGGGCATGGCTTTCGAGAGGACCATGATCGCCATCCTGGAGGCGGACGCCGCGTTGCCCCGCGCACAGCGGCGCTGGCTCGGCGACTTCGAGCAGCCGCGCATCGAGACGCACGTCGGAGTCTCGAAGGTGGACCTCCGGTATGCCGACGTCCTCGTCATCGAGGAGCGCCCTCCAGCGGGCCAGTCGCCTCGGGTGGAGACGTTCAGCTTCAAGAGTCGAGACCTCAGCCCCCTGAAGTGGGATGAGTTGCAGGTGCGGGTAAATACGGATGCGAGCAACGCGATGAGGTACTACGGTGGGTCGCTAAGGATTTTGCGGGACGGAATGCGGCAACAGGCGGATGTTCAGAGGGTACGCCTTGTCTATGAAGGACAAGGACTTTTGCCGAAAGATCCGAAGTTGTTTACCGGTGCGGCAAAGATAGCAGAGCAGAAGATTAAGGGCGTGGAGGTAGAGTCTCAATGAAGCTATTGACACTGCATGACTTGAACAAAGTGGATAGCTTGAGCTTCACCATCGAGGGACGCTTCGACGCGACAGCAGGGGTAGAGCGCGCGTTGACGCCTCTATTCGATGCGCTTGAAAAGCATGCCGAAAGCTGGATGCCAACAATCGTCAAGTCTAAGCGGAAGCGACAGTATTCCCGAGAGGCCGTGTGGCGTGCGCTGGAGGAGCGGCGCGATGAGTATGGCTCAATCATTGGGCTGTACCGCTTGGAGAGTCCCGCAGTATCGCTGGGGCTCGACCTTGCTCTCGCGCAGGGCGAGTCCAGCTTTCACTCCCGTCTTGATGTGCAGCCGCTCCACTTCTTCTCTGGAGTGGACGCCTGTCGCACTCTTGTGAGCGTGGCCCGCGATTGGGCCACTCGGTACCCCGTGCCGTACGCATCGGCTCATAGCATCGCAGACGAGCAACTGGCTGGATCCCCTAGCTTTGGCCGTGACGACCGAGAGGCGCGAAGAGATGGGTTCGACAAGATTTATGAGTTGTTCTGGCTGAACATCTTCGGTCCGAAGTTGGTGGAGTCAGTAGGCCGAGAGCGGATGCTCTCGACTCCTGCGCATCTCGTGGAGGAACTTCCCAACGGTTCAGTCCTCCTGGTTCTGTGGCCCACTGCCGCCGAGTTCGCCAGCGAGGAAGCGCGCGTGGCTCAGGCCCGAGCCCATGTCCACCTGCGGCCGGACCTCGACTTCGACACGGTGCTATGCACGCTGAAAGAGCGCAGCGCCGCGCTCGTGCCGGTTGAGCCGCGCTTCCACCCTGACGTGGCGCCGTTCCTCTTGCGACTGTTGGACGAGGTCGCCATCAGCGAGCGGCAACGAAAAATTGCCGAGTTCAACGCCTTCCGGCCGCCTGTGCCGGATGAGTGGCTGCCGGTCGCCCTTTCGTCGGACGTGGCGAATCCGGAGCGCGTCCTCGAATCCTACGGAGACTTGTCCGAAGGTCTCGTGGCAGCGCTGCACACCAAGGTGCCCTCCATCATGGACGAGACGGCCGAGTCCCTCACGGACCTCGACCTCTTCTTCTGGAGGGAAGACTTCCCCAAACGGTACGAGCGGCACCTCATCGATGGACACACCGCACCGGCGCTCGGAGCCTACCTGGGGGACGTGCTGGTGCGGCGGCTGGGCGGAACGTGGGTGCTGCGGCAGAAGATGGAAGAGTCCCAGGTGCGGGTGGGCAAGCGCGTCTGGCTACCCTTCCTCCGCGCCCGCCGGTACATGCAGTCCTGCCAGTCGCTGCTGGACTACTCGCTCACGCAGTTCTTCCACGAGGTGGAGCGGTACCGGCCCTGATTGATGCGAAGGTGAGGGCGCCTGCATCCCTTGCAGTGGTTGCTGGCTGCTCGACACAGTTGAGGTAATCAGGCAGGGTCGGAAATCTCACTTGGCCTTCGCTAACGCCTGGCAGTTGGCGCATCTCCACCCGAGATGCGCCCCCTTGAGGAATCAGGCCATAGAAGAGGTGGTCCAATTACCAACGATTACGAATCGGATTCACTCGGTCAAAGGCCCAGGTGAAGCTTGGCTGCCCCGATTAGACCTCTCCCAATCAAATGGCTGTCGCTGTTCGCCCTTTACCCATCTCTCAAAGATATGGACTGCTGACTCGCAGTGGAGATGTAGGCGCACAGTCTCGTTCTGCTGGGGAACTGCGTCTTCGGGAGCCTTCGTGTCGGTAGTGCTATTTGCTTTTGGGTTGATGAGGATGGTGCGTACCATGCCTGGTTGGAACGCGTGCCCGAATACTCTGTATGTTGGCTCGGAGAAGTACTCCAAGTCCTGATATGTATTGAGGCTTTCGAGAAAGCCGTTCAGGTCATCGGGAGGGATGAACACCTGAAGAGGCTCCTTCGGCGGTGTTTTTACCGCACCATACTGAATGGCCACCGCTAGGAGTTCTGCGTCTTCTGGGACTAAGGCATCTGCCTCTTGCGGAATTCTAATGTCGGTGCCGAACTCACGATTGATCACGGAGAGCCAATCGAGGAGTTTTGCAACTGGAGGCTCCTCGGCAGACTTGTCGGTGGGAGAGGGCTCCATCCGCATTATGAGGGCTCCGGTCTTGATGCTGTACACCTTAAGGATTCCGCCAGAGCGCTTCAGCGCCAGAATAAAATCAAGCGTCCTGCGCGCATCTTGGGCGGGGGCAGTGTGAAGCTTATATTCTGCATGCAACTGGGCTTGACCGGAGGCCATGTCGCCGTGAACGAGCACGGAGCCCGCCAAGGCCCCCCCCTCGAATAGGTAGCGTCCGATTTTTTGATCCTGCCTTTGCTCGATCATTGGGACGCTTGAGATGGTTAGCGTGTTGCCATCTGGCTTCGTCAGTTCCATGCGAACATCGGCCTTCCGGCGCTCTTTTTTGGGGGGCCGAATGACTGGGGGTGGTTGGTTTGGGTTGCCCGCGATTCGTTGCTCAAAGGCGATGGAATAGGTTGCTCGCTGGGGTTTGTATTCGGCGTCGGAGCTCGCTACCGCTGTCATGGTTCCAGTGGGGCGTGAGTCTGCGGGTAGCCCTTCAATCGGAGGAAGCAGTGAGGGAAAGTGCCTTCCGTCCCGAGCATCGGGAGCGCACCATACAAGGGACGTGTTGACGCAGGAGAATCGAACGATGAGTTGTGCAGTTGGTAGTTGACTGGATGCTTTCTTTTGCCAGCACTCAAGAACTGTTGCTGAGTATCCGGTTGGGATGAAGAACTCGAAGTATTCAGTGGGGGAGAAGCTGGTTTTCCCGAGAATGAAGTCTCGAATGAACGAATGCTTCTGTCGCTCTGCGGCCTCCAGTGACAGCCAGGTGGACCGCAAGATTGACTTGATTGCATCCACGGGGCGATAAGGCGGCGCATACATGCTGAGGGTTGCTGTTTTGCTCGCTTCGGACACCTTGAATTCCAAGGTGGTGTCGCTGCCGCTCAGCACGACTGGTAGTGGTCCGTCAAACTGACCTCCGCCGATATGTGAATCTCCTCCCGGGTGCCTCAGCTTTGCGGTGCCCGCTCGTCCCCTGACGCGACCAACGGCGCGCTGTGGATGGAACATGCTCGCCAGTTGGTTGTCGTGTGTCTCGCCGTACCCTCCATTGCATGCGTCGCATTCTTCATACGAGAAGAGGTGTCGATTTCCGAAGGCTGCAGGAATGAGGTGCGCCTCTTTGCTGAATTTGGTTTCGCCTTCCGTTTTGTTGCAAAGTGCGCACCTCTTGTTATCGCGCGAGCCTAGGGATTCGCGAGGTGGATTGTCGCCTCTTAGGTTGCAGGCGCGGAAAACGAGCTGGTCGTAGTGGTCGGCGAAGGCCTCATGTCCGCTCTTCCATCTCGGGTCAAAGGGCTGGAAAAAACCGCTATCTGGCATGAATTGCTCCTGCGGACGTTCCTGTTGGCTGATGTGAAGCTTCTCTTGCAGTTCTTGAGATGTGGTCTGCAGCTCAGCGTTGGAAATGGCTTCCAAACTCGTATGTAATTTTAAATGAATGTATGGGCTTCAGTCGGCGAGCTGTCCTTGACGCGAGGGGTTCCTCATTCTTCATCGATATCAGGGCACTCGCGAGCCTCAACGGCACCGCTGCGGCCTACGCGAAAGAGCTGGAATTTTGATTTCTTCGACACGGAGAGTGGGTATGTTTTCGCTGCGAGGAAGTGCGCTCCTCCCTCAAAGATGAGACGGCCGCTAACCACCCACGTTCGGGTTTCGGGAGTTAGGGCAAAGCCATCAAGTGTTGTGAGCTGCTTGAATGCTGCTCCGTCCGGAGTGATGGAGAGAAGCTCAGGAGCTTGCCTGCTGCTGAAGCCTGAGCCGACGGTGCGATTGGTGAGCACGGAGAAGTTCTCGCCAGCCCACACGACCCACGGCTTTGTAGTGACAGCTAGGCTGTTTGTCAGGACTCGAGGGGGGACTCGCTCTCTCCCGCGGACGTCGTACTCAAGCCAGACGAGTTCATCGGAATGGCCAATCGCGACACCGAACCTGTCAGGGCCGGCGGCGAGATAGGGGGCGTGGCCGTCGGTCATGCCATCTTCAGTGAGAGGTGGCATCGATAGCTTGGCTGTCTTCGCGAGGCGCATCTTCTTGGTATCGACGAAATAGAGGACGTAGCTGCTTCTGCCGAACTGCGCAGCAACGGCCAGGACATCCCCAATCACTGCGGCGCTAGGGTGTCCGCGCATCGATCCGTCTGGAGACCGGCCCAGGGAAATCTCCCGCTGCTTACCGCCGTCTCCAAGATTCTCTACTACGAGCCGCAGGCTGCGACCGAAGTCGTTGGACTTGATCGATACGACCAATGGTGACGCGCCAAGGCTCGTCACATCGCAGTCGAGGCACGAGCGAACCCGTTCGACAATCGTCCGTGTCCACCATGTTGGAGTCAGTGCGGGGGGGCCGACGACTCGGTGGCGCCCGTGGTTCATGAGGTGGCGAGGACAGTCGACCCACGTGCCTTCTTCTCCAGCGGCTATTGATGCCACGGGGCTCAGAGAGAGGAGCAGCGCGACGGACGTGGCTAGGTGTTGGAGTTGATGCATGGCGAACAAGAATGTACAGCGCAGGAAGTTGGGGCCTAGGGGCTTTCCGGAGGGGAGTTGGGTCCGACCCGCTATGCTCGCGAGGCTGGCGGCGTTAGCGACAGCACAGCCCCAAGGGCCCATGTCCACAGCGGGCGCCGGTCAGCGCCACGGGCAGCCTTCTCCGCGTGCTGTGCCATGGCTGCATCGAGCTCTGTTCCTCACCGGGGGACAACAGTAGCGAGCCTTCCCTGGGGCGTCGAGGAGTTGGGGACTCACCCTTGAGAGGTATGGACGAAGAGGTTGCGCTCTGCCTTCGGACGAGTCGCGCCTGAAGGCATGGACGAGCAGCTTCTGGAGCGTCTCTGCCCGCGGGCAGAGACAGAAACGTGCGGGCACGGAGCGATTCTTCGGGGCGGTCTTCGGCTCTCAGAGAGAGACTCACCAAGAGCCGTAGTAGCGGCTTGACGAGAGGAGTAGGGAAGGCGGCATCATCCCGGCATGAGTCAGGCCTCTCCTTCTCAACCGCTTTCACCTCCTCCTTCGCAGCCAACGCCGCCGAAGGGGATGCCCGTCCTTGTCATGCTCATCGCCTCCTGCTTCGTGCTGGCCTTCATGGGCTGGGTCATGAGGCTTGGATACCCTGGAGCGGTGCTGGGAGCGGGCGCCCTCGCTGGGTCCATCGCAATCTTCAGGAAGAAGGACTCCAAGCACCGCAGCGCTGCCGTCATTGGCGCAATTGCTTCTGGCATTGTCGTCTTCGGCGCCATCGGGAACGGGAACGAGAAGTCGCGCAGCGAAGCTGCGAAGGCGGCCTCCATCGAAGAGGCGCGGCAGAAGGCGGAAGCAAGTCGCGCTCATGAAGAGGACGTGTCCTCGCGCATTGCTGCGCTGGTTGCGTCGACGGCTCCCCAGGAGGCAGTAGACCTTTGCAACAGCTTTGGGGACGTCGGAGCTATCCCCGAGAAAGGCCGTGCCGGGTGCGGTGTGGCGTACCTTGCCAAGGGCCGCGAGTCGCTGGCCGCCGCGAAGCTCGCAGAGGCAGTGCCCCTCCTGGAGAGGGCGAGTGCCTTGTCTCCAGGCAACGCAGACGCGGCGACCGCGCTTTCGAGCGCGAGGGAGCTGCGCGGCAAGGAGGACTTCAAGAACAAGGGGCCGGAAGTCTCCGCTGGGCTGGCGCGTGCATTGACCCATGCCAAGGCGAAGGAATGGGAAGCGGCGGAGACGGAGCTGAACGCTGCTGACGCCACCCTGAAGGCATTTGAGGGACTCGAGGTCGCCAAGTCGAAGGAGTGGAACATGCTGTCGGGCCAGGCCGCCCAGCAACGCAAGCGCATCCAGCCAGGGCTGGAGAAGCTTGAACTCCAGCGTCAGGCGCAGAAGGTGATGGTGGAGATGCGCGGGGAGAAGCCGCTGAACTCACCTTGGGATGGCTCGGTGCCGGAGGTGGAGCGGTACCTCAAGAAGGTGATGAACGACCCGGACAGCTATGAGCATGTCTCGTCGTCGGCTCCTGTTGCCCGCGACGCCTACTGGATTGTGAAGAGCTCCTTCCGTGGGAAGAACGCCTTCGGAGGGAAGGTCATCAACACGAGGTACTTCTTCATTCAGCAGGGGCAGGTTGTCCGCGTGGAGGAGTAGGGCGGTGCCCCCCCACGTGACGAGGTGCCAAGCTCTTCTCCGCCCGTTCCGTCAATCGCTGCTGGACGACTCGCTCACATGAGCAGGAGAGGAGCATCGGAGCCTCAAAGGAGACGAGACTAGGTATGAATCAGTACTTCCATCTTACCGCACAACAACTCATGACGCGTCTCGCTCAGATTCGCGTATTTGTCACCAACCACAACCCTACTATCGGTACGCTCACGGAGACTGTACTTCGCGAGTTCCTTAAGGAACACCTTCCTGAATCCGTCGGCGTCGCGCAAGGCTTCGTACTTGGTAATGATGACGTCTTGTCCCCCCAAATGGACATCGTCCTGTACGACCGGCATCGGCACGCGCCCGTGTATCGGCTTCATGATATCGTGATCCTTCGACCAGAAGCGGTGCTCTCGATAATCGAAGTCAAGACCACGATTAATAAGAGCATCATGCACGATGCCGTTCGGTATTTTCGTCGTCTGCCGTACATTCCTCATGTGCAGACACACCTCTTCATTTATGATGCAAAGTCAATCGATAGCATTGGGAGCTATCTTCGTAGTTTTCCACATGAAGGGGAGTGGAAGTCTTTTGATCACGACACGTTCGAGATGCTTCCGGACTACGTGACTGGCATCGATGAATCATACCACCTAGGAAAGAGCGCGGTTATCCACGACTCGGATGACGTAGGATACGCCTCTTGGTTCTATGAGGACGCGGCGGGGACGCAGATCAGCGCGCTCCAGCTTTTTCTTGAAAGCATCTACAGGCACATCGATGGGAGAATTGGCACGCAACTGATTCAGCCGCAGACCCAAGACACGGGGGGGCTCAACCCTGAAGAGCAGGGCTCTGGTCGGCGAAACCGACGGACCACGCACATCCACGCCATCTCCCTCTTCCCGATGTAGCGCGTAGAGACGGATAGGGAACTCCGCCACGGCGTGACCCTCGCCACTCCTTCAGGAGCTTCTTCCGACCTACTTAGTGGGGTGGCGACATTGGGCGTCGCGCTAGAGTCTACCGGGCCGGCTATCAACAGAGCCGCTCAGGGCTCTATTCCGGAGGAAATAGGTGAGAAATCTCGAGCAAGAAGAGGCCAAGGAGAGGATGCGGCGAGAACTCCTGCCTGTGGTGCTTGAGGAGATTGGTTTGACTGGATTGTATATGACGGACGAACTTACTCGGCCGATGGCTGGAGTATTGGCCGGCCTCATTGAGCAGAGTGGCGTTGAGGTGATTCACCTCAATGTTATTCCTTGGGTTGGTGTTCATGCCTATTTGACGCATGCGAAGTATGATTTGGTGAAAGGTAAGTTGGAGGGTATGGCGATGGCTAGGTTTGGCAACGGAAGCATCTAGAGGTAATCGGCCTGGCCCTGTGTCTCGACTTCAAGGGCACGAAGCGCGCTGCCCGCGCCTTCCGCCCGGGTGGCCGCTGCCTCATACCGGCCGGCGTAGCCGAGGGTGATGAGGTTCAGCAGGGCGCCTTCCGCCATGGATGTCCCCTCCGCATGCTGCGAAAGCGGCGAAGGTAGCAGTGCATGCTTCGCTCGAAACTGCGTGGAAACTCATGCCTTCTCGCGCAGGCAGGCGGTGTTTGTTCACGCGCAGCTCCTCGCGGGCGGAAACGGCCTCGCCTCCGCAGATCAGCGGGGCCGTCTTGGGGCGGGCGCGGCGGACCGCTGCGCGGGCCTCGACACGGCCCCGCAACGGGCGCTGGCGGCGAACGCGGGCGCATCCTCGGGCTGTCCCCGTCCTCGCCCAGCCGGAGCCACCACGGCGCGCGGGCAAGGGCCGAGAGGAGGGGCAGAGGGCCGTGCCGAGGACGCGGCCAAGAGTTTCTGAGAGCCGTCTCGGAGAGTCTGCGCGCGAGACGAAATCAGGAGTACCCAGTAAGGACTGAGGGCGTTTCGCTCTCTCGGTTAACAGAAACGAAGGGCCGGACTGGCCTCAAAAGGCTCCGGGCCGTCTTGGAGACAGGGAAGCGAAGCAACCCTGGAAGGTACGACATCGAAAGCCCTGGATTGTTAGAATCGGTCGCCCGAAGTGGTTAACAAAACTGTTAACCACTCTCGGCCTCTCTCTCCCCAAAACGGGTGAAAGAGCGGTCCAGAGAGCCCAATCGGCGGCGGAGGAGAGGGGCATCTCGCTCTGCGGGGTAGAGAGCCGAGAGCGCCCTCTTCGTCACCGCGAGCCAGAATCCCTTGGGATTCAGCGGCTTAAGCACGAAGGCCCCGCGATATCATCGCGAGGCCCTTGTTAAACAAAAAGGGCCCTACCGGTTGGTAGGGCCCTTCAAGTAGCTCCCCGACGAGGACTCGAACCTCGGACCTAGTGATTAACAGTCACCCGCTCTACCGGCTGAGCTATCGGGGAATATGTCGTCCCGGCGGAACCGCGTTGCCGTGATGAGGCGCTTTCTAGAGAATGGTGCCCGCTCTGTCAACAGTCCCTTTTGATCCGCTCTCCCGGCTTCGCCTCCAGCCCTGGTCCGCACTCGCCGGCCTGGGCCCTGTGGCGGCCGATTCCATCGCCCAGGTGCTCGCCGGCTCCGCCGCTGAGCGCGTGCTCGACCGCACTCTGCGTGACCATCGCTCCCTGACCCGCGAGCAGCGCCAGGCCCTCAAGGAAGCCGTTTTCAACGTCGGGCTCTGGCGGCGCCGCCTCGGGTTCCTCCTGGGCCGGGAGGACGTCGCGCCTCTCTCCCTGCTCCATGCCCTGCTGCACGGCCTCGCCGGCCTCCCAGCCGTGGAAGCCGCCTCCCTGGCCGGGCTGGAGGAGGGGGCTCCGCCTTTCTTGGACGCGTCTTCGCCCCCCTCACTCGCGCTCCGGGCCTCCCTGCCGGACTGGCTCGCCGAGCACTTCACCCGGGAACTCGGGCCCGAGGCCGACGACTTCTGTGCCCACCTGAACGTCCCGGGCCCCATCACCCTCCGGGCCAACGTCCTGCGCACCGCCCGAGAGGCCCTCGCCGAGCGGCTTCGCTCCGAGGGCGTCGAGACGCGCCCCGGCCCCTGGAGCCCGCTGGCGCTCCATATCGAGGGGCCCCGGCCCAACCTCTACGGGCTCCGCGCCCTCCAGGAGGGCCTGTTCGAGGTCCAGGACGAGGGCAGCCAGCTCCTGGGGCTCCTCGTGGGCGCCCAGCCTGGAGAGACGGTGCTGGACCTCTGCGCCGGCGCGGGCGGGAAGACGCTCCAACTGGGCGCGGACATGAAGGACTCGGGGCGGCTCCTGGCCTATGACCCGGACCCCGAGCGGCTCGACCGGCTCCTCCAGCGCTCCGCCCGCGCGCACCTCACCCGGGTCCAGGTGCTCCGGAGCCTCCCCGAGCACCTCGAAGCGGACCGGGTGCTCGTGGACGCCCCGTGCTCCGAGCTGGGTTCCCTGCGCCGGGGCCCTGACCAGCGCTTCCGCATCCAGCCGGAGGTGCTCACCCGGTTCCCGGCGCTCCAGCAGGACATCCTCCAGCGCGGGGCCCGCCTGGTGCGCCCCGGCGGGCGGCTCGTCTACGCCACCTGCACCGTCAACCGCGCGGAGAACGAGGACGTCGTCGCCGCCTTCCTGGAATCCCGCCCGGACTTCCACCTCGTGCGGCCCGGGACGGGGTGGCTCCCCGACGCGTGTCTCCGGGACGGCTTCCTCTTCGTCGCGCCGCACCGGCATGGCACGGACGCCTTCTTCGCGGCCGTCCTGGAGCGCTCGGCAGGGTAGGGGCAGGAGCGGCAGGCGGTCGCAGTGTCCGTGTCCCGACGGACGGGGGAACTCAACGCTTCGCCCGTCCAGGCCGCGAATCACCGTGCCGCCCGAGCCCCGGATGCTATGAAGCGCACCGTGCGCTGGCTCAAGCCCCTTCCGCTCCGTCCTCGCGACGCCGTGCATGTCGTCGCCCCCTCCGGGCCCTTCGACCGCCCGAGCTTCGAGGCCGGCCTGGCCGTCATCGCCGAGCGCTACCGCCCCATCCACGGCTCCGACCTCTTCTCCGCCCACCGCTACCTCGCGGGCGACGACGCGCGCCGGGGCGGCGAGCTGTCGCGCGCCCTGCTGGACCGGGACGCTCGCGCCATCTTCAGCGCCCGTGGTGGCTACGGCAGCGCCCGGCTCCTGCCGGACCTCCCCTTCGCGGACGCCTCGCACGCGGCCTTCGTCGGCTTCTCCGACCTCACCTCCGTACACGGAGCGCTCCAGGCGCTGGGGCGCGTCTCCTTCCACGGGCCCGTCCTCACGCAGCTCGGTCGGCAGCCCCCCTCGGTGCGCGAGTACCTGTTCCGCCTCCTCGAGTCCCCCGAGGCGCCGCCCCCGCTGACGGGCTCGGCCACCTACGTGCCCGGCATGGCGGAGGGGCACCTCGTGGGCGGCAACCTGTCCGTGCTGTCGCGCCTCATCGGCACCTCGTATCTGCCGCCGCTCGACGGCGCTGTGCTGCTGCTGGAGGACGTCACCGAGCGCCCGTACCGCCTCGACCGCATGTGGACCCACCTGCGCCTGGCGGGTGTCTTCTCGCGCGTGCGCGGCATCGTCCTGGGCGACTTCACCGGGTGCGAGGAGAAGGGCGCGGACTACTCCAGCGCCGACGTGCTCCGAGAGCTCGCGCGCGAGGCGGGCCTCCCCTGCGCCGCGGGCTTCCCCATTGGCCACGGTGACCTCAACTACCCCGTGGCGCTCGGCACCCAGGTCCGCCTGGACGCGGACGCCGCGCGCCTCACCTTCCTCGAAGGAGCCGTGCGCGCATGAGTGGCGGTACCCACCCCATCGCGATTCTGCAGAAGGTCCTCGACGATGCCTGTGCCCTGGGCGTCTTCCCCTCGGCCCAGGCCGTCGTCCTGCACCGGGGCGTCCAGGTGTTCGGCGGCGTCGCGGGCAACGTCTCTGGCGACACGCGCTTCGACCTGGCGTCGCTCACCAAGGTCATCAGCACCACCTCGCTCTTCCTCCGCCTCTGGACGGAAGGGAAGGTAGGCCCGGAGACGCTGGTGTCCCGCTACTTCCCGGGCACTCCGGTGGGCGACGCGGGCGTCACCGTGGCGGACCTGCTCTACCACCGCTCCGGTCTGCCGCCCTTCGTGCCCTTCTTCGCGCAGGCGCTCACCGTGCACCCCGAGTTGCTCGACGCGGACTGTCCCTCCGCCCTGCGCGCCCGCGTCCGCGACGAGGTCATCCAGGCCGCCGCCGCCACGCCGCTCGCCGCCGAGCCCGGGACGCGCGCCGCCTACAGCGACGTGGGCTTCATCCTCCTGGGCGAGATCCTCTCGCGGGCCGCGGGCGCTCCGCTGGACACGCTCTTCTCCCGCCACGTCGCCGAGCCCCTGGGCCTCGGCGCCCGCTTCCACCGCCTCACCGACTTCCCCGCGGACGCCATGCCCGCGCCCACCGGCGCCACCCGCCCGCGCGAGCCCGCTCCGGGGCAGGAGACGCTGTGGAAGGACGTGCCCACCCAGCCCACGCGCCCGGGCGAAGTGGACGACGACAACGCCTGGGTGATGGACGGCGTCGCCGGCCACGCGGGCCTCTTCGGCACCGCCGTGGACGTGGCCCGCTTCGGCCAGGCCGTGCTGGACGGCTGCGCGGGCGGGGCCATCATCGCGCCGGGGCCGCTGTGGCACCGCGCGCTGGCCACGGACCCGAAGGTGCAGGCCAGCACCCGCTCCATGGGCTTCGACTCGCCGTCCGAGGGCGTGTCCAGCGCCGGGCACTACATTGGCGACACCCCGCCGGGCGCGGTGGGGCACCTGGGCTTCACCGGCACCAGCCTCTGGGTGGACCTGCGCCGCTCGCTGGTGGTGGCGCTGGTGACGAACCGCGTGGCCAACGGCCGCCAGGAAACGCGCATCCGGGACTTCCGCCCGCTCTTCCATGACTTCGTCGTGGAGGCGCTCGAGCTCACTGAAACGAAGCAGGGACACCATGGCTGACGACAACGGAAACGTGCTCGACACCCTCGAACCCGGCAGCGTGCGCCGCGTCCACCTGGTGGGCGTGGCGGGCACGGGCATGGGCTCCTTCGCCGGCATGCTCAAGGCCGCCGGCTACGACGTCACCGGCAGCGACGAGAATGTCTACCCGCCCATGAGCGACATGCTCCGGACGTGGGGCATCCCCGCCTCCACGCCGTACCGTCCGGAGAACCTGGACGCGGCGAAGCCGGACCTCGTCATCATCGGCAACGTCATCCGCCGGGTGAATCCCGAGGCCACCGCCGTGCGCGAGCGCGGCCTGAAGCAGATGAGCTTCCCCGCCGCGCTGGGCTCGCTCTTCCTGGACCGCGCGCACTCCGTCGTCGTGGCCGGCACGCACGGGAAGACGACGACGTCCTCGCTCATCGCCCACGTGCTGGTGGCCGCGGGCAAGGACCCGTCCTTCCTGGTGGGCGGCGTCACCCAGAACTACGCGGGCAACTACCGCGTGGGGAAGGGGCCGCACTTCGTCGTCGAGGGCGACGAGTACGACACCGCGTACTGGGACAAGGGCTCCAAGTTCCTCCACTACCGGCCACGCACCGCCATCCTCACCAGCGTGGAGTTCGACCACGCGGACATCTTCCGCGACCTGCCGCACTACGAGGCGACCTTCGAGAAGTTCGTCCGGCTCATCCCCCAGGACGGGCAGCTCGTCGTCTGCGCCGCCTACCCCAACGCCGTGAAGCTGTCGCGCGAGGGGTGCAAGGGGCGCGTGGTGACGTACGTGGCGAAGGAGGGCGCGGACGCGGACTACACGCCACGCAACCTGTCCTTCGGCCCGGACGGCGCCCGCTTCGACGTGGTGGCCCATGGAGAATCACTGGGCACCGTGCAGCTCCCCATGGGCGGCGCGCACAACGTGGAGAACGCGCTGGCCGTCATCGCCGCGGCGCGGGGCCTGGGGCTCACCTTCGACGAAGTCGCCCAGGGGCTGGCCACCTTCAGCGGCGTGAAGCGCCGGCAGGAGCTTCGCGGCGAGCCGGACGGCGTCATGGTCATTGACGACTTCGCGCACCACCCGACGGCGGTGCGGGAGACCATCGCCGCCGTCCACCACCGCTACCCGGAGCGGCGGCTGTGGGCGATTTTCGAGCCGCGCTCCAACACCAGCCGGCGCAACATCCACCAGGAGGACTACGCCCACGCCTTCACCGGCGCGACCCGCGCCAGCCTCAAGGTGCCCGAGCGCCACGACAAGGTGCCCGTGGGCGAGGAGCTGGACGTGCGCAAGCTCGTCTCGGACCTCCAGGCCCAGGGCATCCCCGCCGAGGGCGCCACGGACGTGCAGACCCTGGTGGACCTGGCCGCCCGCGAGGCCCGCCCCGGCGACGTGCTGCTGGTGATGAGCAACGGGGCCTTCGGTGGTTTCATCGACAAGGTGCTCGTGGCCCTCTCGGCCCGGGCTCGGAAGGGAGCCTGACATGCCGCGCCTGCCATTCGCCGTCGTCGTGGGAACGCTCGCGCTGTCCGGCTGCGCGAGCCGCCCCGCCATGCCGCCTCCGGTGCCGGAGGGGCAGGGGGCTGCGCAGCCGCTGGACTTCCAGGTGAAGCGCTACCCCGGCGGTGAGCCGTACGACGTCGCCTCGGACCGGGGCAGCGTGGTGGTGCTCGACGTGTGGGCCACCTGGTGCGAGCCCTGCAAGGACGCGCTGCCCTACTACCAGGACCTCGCGAACGAGTACGCGGCCCAGGGCTTGAAGGTGTACGCGCTCAACATCGACGAGGACCCGCGCGCCATCCCCGCCTTCCTGGCGGAGACGAAGGTGACGCTGCCCGTCCTCATGGACGAGAACGCTCAGGTGGCCGAGCGCACCCTCAAGGTGCGGGGCATGCCCACCACGTACTTCATTGACCGCAAGGGCGTGGTGCGCCACGTCCATGAAGGCTTCACCGAGGAGTTCCTCGCGAAGTACCAGACGGAGCTCGAGGCGCTGCTCGCCGAGCCCACCCCGTAGAGGAGCGCGTCATGTCCCAGGACTCACCCGACAGCCTGCGCCGCACCGCCGAGGAGGGCGCCCGGCTCGCCGGCCGCATCCTCGCGGACCGCTTCCTGGGCGAGCGCACCATCGAGTTCAAGGGGGGCATCGACCTGGTGACGGACGCGGACAAGGCCTCCGAGGAGGCGCTGCTGGCCTTCATCCGCGAGCGCCACCCGGAGCACGCCATCCTCGCGGAGGAGAGCGGCGCCACGCAGGGCACCGACAGCCTGCGCTGGCTGGTGGACCCGCTGGACGGCACCACCAACTACTCGCACCGTGTGCCGCACTTCTGCGTGAGCGTGGCGGTGGAGGGCCCCGGCGGCGTGCTGGCCGGCGTCGTCTATGACCCGATGCTGGACGAGCTGTTCTCCGCCGCGCGCGGGCAGGGCGCCACGCTCAACGGCCGTCCGCTGCGCGCCAGCACCGTGGCCTCGCTCCACCGGGCGCTGCTCTGCACGGGCTTCCCCTACGACGTGCGCGAGCGCCCGGATGGGCCCGTGGGCCTCTTCAGCCAACTCATCCTCCACGCGCAGGGCATGCGCCGCACGGGCAGCGCCGCCCTGGACCTGGCCTACGTGGCCGCGGGCCGCTTCGACGGCTTCTTCGAGTTCGGCTTGAAGCCGTGGGACATCGCCGCGGGCTCGCTGCTGGTGGAGGAGGCGGGGGGCGTCATCCGCCACATCTCCGGCGAGCCCTTCGAGGTGCTGCGCGGTGACGTGATTGCCTCCGCGCCCGCGCTGGCCCCGGCGCTGCTGGCCGAGTCGAAGCGCTTCGTGGACGGGCTGCGCGAACAGCCTCCGCGCGGCTGAGGCCCCAGGCTAGAAGAAGCTCTCCGGCACGAAGACGATGTCGCCGGGCTGGAGCATGAAGTTCTTCTCCCGCCCCACGCCGATGTCCTCCACGGGCACGCGAATCTTGCGCTCCTGCCCGCCCACCACGCGCGTCACCAGCGTGTTGTTCTTCGCCGCCAGCTTGGTGAAGCCGCCGGCCAGCGTAATCGCCTGGACGATGGACATCTCGTTGTCCACGGGGAAGGTACCCGGCTTCTGCACCTCGCCGAAGACGAACACCTTCTGCGAGTTGTACTCGCGGATGAGCACCGACACCTGAGGGCGCCGCACATAGCGCGCCAGGCAGTCGCGCAGCTGGTCCGCCGCCGAGCTGGGCGTCGTCCCCGACAGCGGCACCTTGCCGCACAGCGGGTAGTCAATGGTGCCCTCGCCGGACAGCCGCCAGGTGCCGGAGTGCTCGGGCTCCTGGAAGACGCGCACCTCCACCACGTCCCCGGGGCCCAGCCTGCCGCCCGTGGAACGCGCGGCTTCGGCCTCCGCCGCGGGAGTCGGGGCGGGCGGCGGCGGACGCCGCGACGTGCCGAAGCAGGCCGGCAGCGTCAGCAGGGACAGCACGGTGAGGGCGGCGCGGAAGCTGTTCATCTCCAAAAGGGACAGACGCTCACTCAGTACGTCACGGAGAGGCGGGCGTACCCCTCGTGCCGCGAGTAGTTGAGGCCGCCGCCATCCACCGATGATGAGCGGCTGCCCAGCATGTAGCCGGCCGCGCCCGTCAGCCACGGGTAGAACTGGTACTCCGGGCCGATATTCACCCCGACGACGGTGTCCTTCCGGCCGCCGTCGAAGCGCAGGAAGTCCACCGCGAGTCCACCGGTCACCGTCAGCTTGCCGCCGAAGAGGGCGCGCACCTCGCCGTAGCCCCGGTTGTCCGTGAAGAAGCCGTAGGCGGCCACGGGCTCCAGGGCGCGCAGGTAGCCCGCCTTGAAGCTCAGGGTGGGGCTGTAGAGGTAGGTGCCATCCAACTGCCCCAGCAAGGTGCCGCCGCCGGTGCTGCCGAAGTTCTGGCCCCAGCCCGCCTTGGCCGTGACGGCCACCTTGGGGGACACGAGGCCCGCCACGCCGCCCATGACTCGCAGCAGTGCGGCCCCCGGCGTGCTGTCATTGAAGTAGCTGCGCACGTCCAGGTTGGTGTCCAGCACCACCGCCGTCTTCGGCAGGAAGCGCCAGCGGCCCTCCGCGCCCACGCGCAGGTTGCCGTAGTCGAAGCGCTCCACGGCGGCCGGGTCACACACGCTTTCGGTACAGCCAATGGGGCTCACCGAGCTCAGCGGCTGGAAGAACTCCACCGCGTAGGCCACGCTGGGCGTCAGCTCCACCGCGCCGCCGCCGGGGCGCCACGGGGCCTTCACGCGCGCTTCATTGAAGAGGCTGAGCACGCCCACGCCCACGGCCGCGGTGCGCGTGCGGTCCGAGCGCGCGAACTGGTTCGACACCTCCAGCGACAGCGGGGCGTCCGGGTTGAAGCGCGCGTTGAGGTCCGCCGCGCCCTCCATGCGCGAGGCCGCGCTGGAGTTCTTCGTCACCAGGCCCGTGTACATCACGTAGTCCAGGTTGGCGCCCAGGTTGAACGCCAGGGTGGACGACGGAATCTCCAGCCGGAAGCCAGGGCGGAAGCGCAGCGCCACGTCGCTCGCCAGGTTGGCTGACACCGGGTCGCTGTTGGGCTCCGAGTTGCCGGTGGGCGAGAAGTAGCCCACGCCGCTGTCCAGCCGCGTCTCCAGGTCGAAGTAGGGGTGCAGCCGCCCGTTGCCCACCTTGAAGCCGTTGCCCCCGGTGGGAGGCGCCGCGATGCCCTGGGCGGAGGCCGTGCCGCCCAGCGCGAGCAGCGCCAGCGCACCCAGTCCTCCCCAGAATGTCGCGGGTTGCTTCATGGCTCAGGAGGGCTTCCCAGGTGTGAGGCGCATCTCCTCCCACCTTTCGTGCTTGCGGCCGGCGGCGTCATAACATGCGAGTCAGGCCGGACCGAACGTTTGTTACCGGACGGGGCTGGCGGGAGGTGGGCGTACCAGGACGATGTCGGGCGTGAGGGGACGGCTGGGGTCTCCTCCGGGGAGGTTGTTGGGCTCCTCCACCTCCACGAAGAGGTTCTCATCGGTGCGGAAGGCGAGCTGGCCGATGCACTCCTCGGCCTCCGAGCGGAGCTGTCCCACCTTCTGCTGGGCGATCATCACCTTGGTGAATTCGTGCTCGCTGGACGAGGACTCCTGGCGGGACACCGCCTCCTGGAGGGACACGTCCGCCTGCTCGGAGATGCGCAGCAGGCCCTTGATTTGGGTGAGCTTCTCGTTGGCGCAGTTGAGCTTCACCACGTCCTTGGTGCGCCGGGCCTCCTCCACCTTCCCCAACACCGAGCGCAGCACCTCGCGCATGACGCCCAGGGCCTGCGTGCTGCGCGCCAGCTTCGCCGAGTCCGGCACGTCGCGGGCCTGCTCCAGCGCCGCGGTGGCGGCGGGAGGGGCGGGTGGCGCGGCGGGGGACGGACCTTGTGCCGTCGCCATGCCGGCGGCCAGGACGGCGAGCATTCCGACAGTGCGCATGCGGCTCACGATGCCGCAGAGCGTAGAGGCAGGGGTGGGGGGTGTCAAACCAACACGAGGGCGATGAAAGTGGTCAGGACTGACTAATCAGACCTTCGTCGCGAGACGGACATTGGCCTCGCGCAGCCGGGCAGACAGGCTCCTGGCGATATTCACCACGATGAAGGTGAACCCATCTCCATGTGTCCTCCGGAACTCGCGGAGGTCCTGTGCGCAGAGCTGAAGGACGTCCACGTCCGTCATCGCGCGCACGGTGGCGGAGCGGAAGTCCTTGTCGATGAGGCCCATCTCCCCGAAGAACTCGGGCGGGGACAGCACCGCGAGCGGATGCAGGCCGCCCTGCGGCTGACGGCGAGCGACCTCCACCTGTCCGCGGACGACGACGAAGAGGCTGTCGCCCAAATCTCCTTCTTCGAAGATGACGTCCCCGGCCGCGAAGTGCCGCGCGCGCGCCAGCTCGGCGAGGTGGCCAAGCTCCGCGGAGGAGAGCATCTCGAAGAGTGGCGAGGCGGCGATGACGGACAGCTTCTCCATGGTCCCCCCGGGGCCCGGCCGGGTGCTCCCGACACCGGGAGCCTAGCCCGCCGGCGCGAAGACGAAGGGGTAGGAAACGGCTGTCTCGTCGTCGGGTTTGAAGGGGAACACCCAGCTGCGGATGGTGGTGCGGATGCAGCTGCCCACCGCCTCGCTGCCCAGGGTGTTCTCCTCGATTTCAATGTCCCCGGCGCGGCCGGACGTCTTGATGGTGAAGCGCACCACCACCTTGCCCTTGAGGCGGGGATTGCGCTTGAGCTCCTTCTCGTAGCAGCTCTGGATGGCGGCCTTGCGCGCGCGCACGTAGCGGGCCAGGGCGTCGCGGTCCACGTCGGAGCTCTCGATTTCGGGCGTGGCGTCCTGCACGCGGCCCCTCACCACCGCCTCCTTCTTGTCGCCCAGGTCCACCTTGCCGCCGCCCTGGGTGCCGATGGCGCCGATGTCCGTCACCGTGCCCGTGCCACCGCCGCGAGGACCGCCGGTGGCGCCCACGGAGGCCTCGCGGGCCACGCCCACGCCGCCCGCGCCCGCCAGGGCCTCGGCGATGTCCCCGCCGCCACTGGCACCGCCCAGCACGTCCGCGAAGGCCCCCTGGCCGCCGCCGCTGTTGGAGCCCAGAATCTTCAGCAGGCCCTTGCCGGAGACCTTCTTCACCACCTCCGCGCGGCGCTGCTGGGCGGCGTCACCCGCGGGCTTGTCTTGCGCGGGCGAGTCCTCCTTGGGCGCCGCATCGGGCGTGTCGCTCCTGGGCGCTTCCGCGGCGCCGGTGTCCGCCGGCTTGAGGGCCTCCACCGGGCGCTGGGGGATGATGGCGCGCACGAAGCGGTCATCCAACTCGTCCAGCTCCAGCTCGGCCACCTGCGGCGTCTCCGAGGTGATGATGAGGGCGGCGCCGGAGAAGTGGACCAGGAGCGAGGCGGCGAGGATGCCGAAGAAGACGCGGTCCATCGTCTTCCACCGGCTGACCATGACGTCCGCGGGCAGCACCGGCTTCGCCTCTTCGGGCGGCGGCGTGACGAACTGGAAGAAGAGGGTGACGTCACCCAGCTCCACCTTGCCGCGCGCGCTCTCCGGCAGGGGCAGGACGTGCAGGTCGCCGCGGCGGGTGGCCAGGCCCTGCGCGCGCAGGGCTTCGAAGTCCACGTCGGACGAGCCCAGGTTGACGCGGCCCTTCATGTCCGGCGCGATGACGAGCTGGAACTGCTGGTGCTGGTTCTCCAGCAGGGCGAAGCGTGCGGGCCGGCCCTCGGTGGCGGGCAGGACGATGGTGTTCTTCGCGTCGTGGCCGATGGTGACCGTTTCGCGGCGGACGTGGTGCTCTTCGACGATGCGGCCGTTCTGGATGACGCCGACGCGGAGCAGCTTGTTCTGCGAGGTGGCGGCCATGGGACTAGAAGGGTTCCTGTTCCACGCTCTTCTCGACCTTGGGCACGAAGCTCTCGGTGCGGCTGAGGTCGTCGAAGCTCAGGTTGGAGCGCTGGAGGATGTACATGGCCTGGGGCTTCTGGATGCGGCCCTCGACGGTGAGGGCTTCCAGGCGGATGACTCTGCGCGGGGCCTTCTTTGGCGCCGCGGCGCCGCTGCTGGACGAGGAGGCCTGACTGGCGTCCTGGGCCAGCACGGGCGCGGCGGCGAGCAGCACGATGAGGGCGAAGGCGGAGCGCATGGCGGATTTACTGGGCGTCGGTGGTGAGTCTACCCGAGCCGGTGGGCACCGGTGCAGCGGACGCGCCGTCCGGTGCCGGTGCCGGGCTGCTTGGGGTGGAGGTGGTGGAAGGTGAGGCGCCAGGCGCCGCGGCGCGCGTGCCTGGCTCCGGGTTGGACACCGTGGGGGTGGGCGGTGTTCCCTCGGGCGGCGTGGCCGCGGCGGCTTTCTGCGCCTCGGCGGCCTTGCGGAGCTGGTCCTTCTGCTCGCGCTCCAGCCGCCGCTCCTCGCGGTCCATGAGCTTGCGGGCGTCCTTCACGTACTGGGGGATGCGCTCATCGCGTCCGCCGCGCGCCTGGTAGCTGTCGAAGTGGGTGAGCGCCGTCTTGTAGCGCTTCAGCGTCTCCATCCCCGGCGGCTCCACGTCGAGGTAGAGGATGGCCAGGTTGAAGTACGCGTCCGCGGCGCCCGGCATCAGCAGCAGCACCTGTTCATACTCGGCGCGGGCCCGCGCGAAGTTCCCCTGGCCCCGGTGGGCGTTGCCCAGGTTGAGGCGGGCCGACGCGAAGTCCGGCGCGGCGCGCACCGCGGCCTCCAGCTCTGTGACGGCGGCCGCGTAGTCCTGGGCCTCGTTGAGCATGGCGCCGAAGTTGTTGCGCGCCTCCGCGAAGTCCGGCCGCAGCAGCGCGGCCGTCTTGAAGGACTCCAGGGCCTGGGGGCGCGAGTCGAGCGCCAGGTACACCAGCCCCAGCGCGTTGTGCGTGGCCGCGTCCTTCGGGTCGATGGCGCGGGCGTTCTCCAGCACCATGCGCGCCAGCTCGTGCTTGCCCTCGCGGTAATAGACCTGCGCCAGCACCTGCATGGCGCGCACGTGCCGCTCGTCCCCCTTCAGCGCCTGCTTGGCCTCGGCCGAGGCGCCCGCGTGGTTCTTCGCCTGGAGCAGGGTGATGGCCAGCGCGGTGCGCAGCGCCACCGCGTCCGGCTGGGACGACAGTCGCTCGCGCAGCTCGGCCTCCAGCTTCGCCGTGCGGCCGGTGCGGCCATACAGGCGCGCCAGGCAGTCCCACGCGGATTGCTGCTCGGGGGCCACGTTCAGCGCTTCGCGGTAGGAGCGCTCCGCGTCCGCTGGCTTTCCCAGCCGCTCCTGGACGATGCCCAGGTTCGTCCACGCGTAGTCCAGCTTCGGGTCCAGCTCGACCAGGGTGCGCAGCGCCGCTTCGGCCGCGGTCAGCTCTCCCCGGCGCGCAATCTCCACCGCCTCGACGAAGTCACGCTCGGGGCCGCGCGGCGCCTCCAGGCGGGGCAGGGGCTGCGGCCGCGTCTGCGCGGTGGCGCCCGCGTCCGGCGGTGTCGCGGCGGCGCCCGCGTCCTCGGTGGAGCCAGCCCTTTCGGGCGTTGGCCGGGTGACGGCGGGCGTGGTGGCGCACGCGGACAGCCAGAGGCTGGAGGCCAGCACCACGGAGGTCAGCGCACGGGCGCGGGAAAGACGCGGGCCAGGGCTCACTTCGTTCCCTCCCCGGACAGGCGCGGGCCCTCTTGCGTCGTGGAGCGAACGGGCCCGGTGAGGCTGCCCACCAGCCCATCCGGATAGGTGGCGTCCGCGGCCAGCGCCTGCTTGGGCTCCTTGAGCACCGGATACTCCTTGGGCCGGAAGCGGTTGAGGGACTCCAGCGTGCGGCGCGTCCACTCGTTGTTGAGGCGGTTCTTCCGCGCCTCGGCCAGCGTGGCGGCGTAGCTCTCCACGGCGGCCTCTTCCAGCGAGGTGGTCTGCTGGACCAGCGCGTCCTGGTAGACGACCACCGCCTCCTCGCCCATCCGCTTCACCTCCACCGGGACGGGCGTCTCGATGATGGTGTTGGCGAAGCGCTCCAGCGCGTACCCCCGGCGGTAGAGCGCGGCCAGCGTCCACTCCAGCTGCTTGTACGGGTAGACGCGCGCGTACGCGGTGTTGACGGACTTCACGCCGTTGCGCTTCGCCGTGAAGCTGCGCTCCAGCGCCTTGCCCTTGCCGCCAATCTTCAGCTTGTCGAACTTCTGGAACTCCAGCTCGGCCAACTGGAAGCGGCTGTAGGCGGCGGCATCCGCGGCCAGCGGGTGCGTGTCCGGCTGGAGCTTGCGCCGGTCGAACTCCGCGGCGGAGCGCTCCCAGGCGCGCTGTGCCTCGCGCGCGCTGCCCAGCTTCTGGTGGGCGTCGCCCATGCGCCGGTGCGCGTCCACCACCAGCTCCACCTGGCTGGACCGCGAGGCGAACTTGCGGACGAACTCCTGCAGCGCGCGGACCTCTCCGCGGGGGTTACCCTGCTTCTCGTAGATGATGGCGGCGCGGTACTGATTCTTGGGCGCGTCCTCCGCCTTGGGGAACAGGTCCGAGTAGCGCATGAAGGCGGCGGCCGCCTCCGGGTAGCGCTGCTGGCCTTCCAACAGGCGCGCGGCGTTGAAGAGCGCGGCCTCCCGGTCCTTGGAGCCCGGGTAGTCCTTCACCAGCTTCTGGTAGCTGACGACGGCCTTGTCGAAGTCGTAGGAGTTCTCCGCGTTCACCGCCACGCGGAACAGCGCCCCGCCAGCCAGCGGCGACGACGGGTATTCGCGGTAGATGCGCTCGTACAGCTTCAGCGCGGAGTCGAAGCGGCGCGTGTTCTCATTCGCCACCGCGGCGTTGTTGAGGGCCTTGTCCGCGAACTCGTGGCGGGGTGACTCGTCCACCAGCTCGATGTACTTCGCCGCGGCCTCTTCGTACTTCGACTCGGCCATGAGCTGGTCGGCGAGCTTGAAGCGGCCGGCGAGCTTGAACTTCACCAGCTGCTTGTGCAGGTCGCTGGCCGGGTCGATGACCTTGTCGTTGCTGGCCAGCCGCGCGCTGACGGACTCCACGCTCCGCCAGTCCTCGTCGATGAGGAAGGTCTCGATGGTGAGGTTGGTGGCGTAGCGGGCCACCTCGTGGCTCGGGTACGCCTGGATGATGGCCTCGAAGCGGCGGCGCGCCTCGGGGAAGTCGTCGTGCGAGTAATGCAGCTCCGCGGCCTGGTAGGCGATGCCGGGCGCCTTCTCACTGCCGGGCAGCAGGGCCACGTAGGCGTCCGCGGCGGCCACCAGCTTCTGCTCGGTGGGCGCGAAGGGGCGGGGCTTCACCGCCTGGCCCTGGGGCCGCTCCGTCGAGCGCAGCGTCCTGGACTCCGGCACCGTGCCCGCCTGGACGTCCAGCGTGAGCTGCTGCTGCCACGCGAGCACCGCGTTGAGGGCCGCGTCCGGGCGGTGCTTGTTGGCCGCGTCCGTGTCGCGCACCTCTTCATAGACGCGCGCGGCGGCGGCGAACTGGAAGGCGTTGTAGAGGCACTCCGCGTAATAGAAGCGCATGTCGCCCGCGCTCTTCGTCCGCGGGAAGCGCTCCAGGTACGTGCCATACGCGCGGGCGGCGACGTCGAAGGCGCTCCGCGCCTGCTCGAACTTGCCTTCCTGCTTGAAGACCAGGGCCTGCTGGTGGTGGTAGGTGGCGCTGCCGTAGAGGCTGCGCTCGGCCAGCGTGTTGGCGCGGGTGATGGCCGCCGTGTCGCCCTTGTTCTTCTCGTGCCAGGCGCCGCCGGGCTGGTAGAGGTTGGCCAGGGCCTCGGACTCGGCGAAGGACAGGCCCAGCAGGCGGTCCCGCTCGTAGGCCTGGACGATGCGCTGCTGCACCATGGGCGCGTCCGGTGCGTCCGGCGCCTTCTGCAGCACCCGGCGATAGGCCTCGATGGCCGGCGCGTGCTTCGTCTGGTCGAAGTAGACGTTGCCCAGCCGCTGGTACACCTCGGCCTCGTAGGGGCGTGGGCCACGCTCCGCGAAGAGCGCGTCCGCCCGGGTGATGCCGCCCCAGGCGTCGTCCGCCAGGGAGATGGCCACGTACTGGAGCGCTTCCTCGCGCAGGTCGCCGCCGGCCGCCGCGTCGCCCTTCGCCACGCGCTGGGCCTCGTAGAACTCCACCAGCGTCAGGAAGGACGCCACCGCCGGCTCGAAGCGGTCCATGCGGTAGTACGTCCAGCCGAGCTTGTAGAGCGCCTTGTCATAGAGCGGGTGCGAGGCGTCGCGCGTGGCGGCCTCGTAGGCCTGCGCGGCCTTGGGCAGTGCCCGTGGGTCCTCGTAGTTGTCGAACCAGTACTCGCCGATGCGCACCCAGGACTCGGTGGCGAAGCGGCTCTGTGGGTAGCGGGCGATGAGCTGCTCGTACGCGTGGAGGCTGTCGTCGTACTGGTCCTGCTTCTCCAGGCAGTAGGCCAGCAGGTACCAGGCGCCGTCGTTGAGGCGGTAGTCCGGGAAGGTGGCCAGCAGCTGCTGGTAGAGCGCGATGGACGGCGCGTAGTCCACGCGCGGCTCGGTGGGGAACTCCGCGCCGGGGTCCTTGTCGTGCGCCTCCAGCCGCTCCGCGTAGTCCCGCATCGCCAGCAGGTGGTCGTCCGACGAGCGCTCGTAATAGAGCTCCGCCAGGCGGAACATCACGTCCGGCGTGAAGCGCGGCTCGGCGGGGTAGCGGCGCAGGAACGCCTCGAACCGGGCGATGGCGTCCAGCCGCTCGCGGCGCTCCTGGGCCTCCAGGTCCTTGATGCGCTTCTCGTAGGAGGCCGCCAGCGCGCCACGCTTCTGCTCGTAGCGCCGCTCCACCAGCTCCTGCACCTCGCGGTGGAACTCGCGCGCCTCGGACTCGTAGCGCTCGAGCGCGCTGCTCACCTCCTGGAACAGCGCCTCCTGCTCGGGCGTGCGTCCCATGCCCAGGAGGTAGGGGGATGCGGGCGCGGCGGGAGCCTCCGCTGCGGACGCGGGGCCACCCAGGGCGAGCAGCGCGGCGACGAGACGGGCGCGCATCACTCCTTCACCTCGGACAGGACGTCCTGGAACTCGGCGTCCAGCTCGCGCAGGGCCTCGTCCTTCTGCGCGGAGAGCGTCTGGATGGCCGTCGTCTTGTCCTGCTTCTCGTTGAAGGCCACGTCCACCACGCCCACGTCCGCCTTGAGCACCAGGTCGTAGAGCTGCTGCCGCACGCGGCGGATGCTGTCGTAGGCGATGCGGCCCACCAGCTGCCGGGCGTCACCGGACACGGTGGCCACTTCGGCCTCGTAGCGCTCCAGGAGCTGTTGCTCGGCCACGACCTTCTCGCGGATGACGCGGCCCCGGCGCTCCAGCCGCTCGCGCACCACGACCCGGGCCGCCGTCACCCGCCCGCGCAGGACGTCCAGTCTGCCGCGCACGCCCTGGGTGCGCCGCAGCGTGGCCAGGACCTCCGCGTCCGCCCGGGGCTCCGCCTCGCGCAGGAGCGCGTGCTCGCGCCGCAGCGAATCAGCATAGGCGGTGCGGATGGCGCGCTCGCCGGCCAGGGTGGTGTCCACGGCGTTGCGCTCGTCCGCCAGTCGCGCGCGCGTGGCGGTCAGCTCCGCCTTGAGGTCCTTCAGCGTCTGGACCTCGGCCTGCAACTGCAGCAGGAACTCGCGCTCCTCGTCCGGAGGCGTCTGCCGGAGCGGCCGCGAGTCATCCACCCACTTGCGCACCGAGGCGGCGATGGCGTGGAGCGACTGGAGCTCGACGTCGAGCCGGTGGGCCTCTCGGTCCAACGCGTCCACGCGCCGCTGCATGCGCTCGCGGCGGTCCTCCATCGCCGTCAGCGTGGTGGGCAGCGCGGAGAAGCGGCGCTCCAGGGCCTCGCGCGCCTGCCGGGCCTCCGTCAGCCGCGCCACTTCGTCGGGCGTGAGCACGCCTTGCATCGCGAGCGTCTCCACCCGCACCAGCTCCGCCTCCGCCTGGGTGAGGGAGGTGTCGACCGCGTCCGCGCGCGCGTTGACTTCCTGCAGCTCCGGGAAGGTCTCCAGGCCGCGCGTATCCAGGGCGTGGAGGATGCGCTGGGCAATGGCCGCGGCCTCGCTCCGGCCCCGGCGACCGCTGTCGAGGTCCTCCACCAGCCGCACCGCGTCCGTCACCTCGCGCTGTGTGGTGGCGTACTTGAGCACCAGGTGCGGCAGCACCGTGCGCATGTCCAGCGGGCCGTCCGCGCGCACCAGCAGCCGGTCGAAGTACGCCACCGGGTCGCTGTGCGAGCCCAGCAGCGCGTCCACCTGCTCCCTGGGGGGACGGAAGGTGTCGATGACGTGGGTATAGGCGTCGGTCGCCTCGTCGTACCGGCGCAGCTTCTGGAGCAGGTGGCCCTGGAGGATGCGGCCTTCGGCCGCGAGCTGCGAGTCGGGCGCCACCAGCAGCAGGATGTCGATGGCGTTCTTCGCCTGCTGGTAGTGGCCCTGGCGCACGTGGACCCAGGCGGATTCGTAGAGCGCGTCCGGGAAGGACTCGCTGTCACGCGGCACCTGGCCGTAGCGGTCCAGCGCGTCGTCGAAGCGGCCCGTCTCATACAGCAGCCGCCCCAGTGACATCAGCGCCAGCTCGCGCACGCGGCGGGACTCCTCCTCTGGCGTGGGCGTGGCGCGGCGAGGTCCCGTCTTGCCCGGAGCGGCCTGGGCGGCCTGAGCGGAGGGTGGGGTGGCCAGCTGCTGGAAGCGGGTGATGGCCGCGGGCAGGTCACCTTCCTGCACGGACAACACGCCCAGGTGGTAGGCGGCCTGGAGCTGGAAGGCGCCGTCGGGCACCTGCGCCAGCGGCGTGAAGGCGGCGCGCGCCTGGGCGACGCGGTCCGCGGGAGCCAGGTCCGTGCGCCGGAACAGCCACTTGGCGTGGACGTAGGCAATCTCCGGGGGCAGCTGTCCGCCGGACAGCGCGCGGGCCTGCGCCACGTAGGCCTCGACACCGTCGAAGTAGTTGAGGCGGCCAGCCACCGTCAGGTAGCGCGACAGGGCCTCGCGGTAGTGCCCGGAGGTGGGGGGCAGCGCCAGCAGCTCGCGCAGGTACAGGCGCGCGCCAATGTAGTTGCGCTGCGCCAGGAGCGAGTCCGCCAGAAAGAAGAGCGCGTCCGGATAGCGCGGATGCGAGCGGAAGCGCGGGTCGCCCACCAGGTCGTAGAAGAGGACGGACGCCGCCGGCCAGTCGCCCAGCAGGTAGTGGATTTCGCCGTCGGAGTAGCGGCGCGCGCGGGCGTCGTCGTCACTGGGCTCGGCGCGCTGGGTGAACTGCGTCTCCACGAAGCGGAGGTTCTCCTCGACGCCGAGCAGTCCCGCCTCCACCGCGTCGAGCCGTGGCGACAGGTCGCGCGCGGTCGGCGGGGGCGCGGGCACCTGCGCGGGTTCGGCGGAACGGACGGCCGCCGGCCCCAGCAGGGCCGCCGCGAGAGCGAGGGCACGGAGTGACGCGTTCACCGTCTGGCCCTCTACTGCCCGGGAATGGAGCGGGTGACGGGCGGCGGCGCGGCCTTGCGGCCCGACTCACGAGCGACGGAGACGTCATAGCGCACCGCGGGCCGGTCCTTCAGGTCCGTGGTGATGCCGCCCTGCTCGTAGCCCACGACGTGCACGGTGGAGGTCTTCCCCGGCTCGGAGTTGAAGGTGTAGCTGGACTGCACCTTGAACTTGTAGCCCTCCAGGTAGCTGAACACGCCGTAGCCCTTGCCCCGGTACACGAGGCGCACGGCGAGCTGGTGCTGCCCGGGGACGATGCGGCCGTTGAAGACCTCGAAGCGCTCGCGCTTGCCCAGGTCCGTCTGGCCCTCTTCATCCACCTGCGTGTAGACGGGCGCGCCGTCGAGCGCGTACGCCACCGACTCCAGCTCGAAGGAGCCGCCCATCTCGTTCTTGTGGAGGATGACGGCGCGAGCGCCGGTGGAGACGTCACCGCCCAGCACCGTCTCCTGCAGCAGCAGCAGGCGCGCCTTGGAGCGGTAGATCTTCTCCTTCAGGTCGACGACGTTCTCCTCCAGCGTCTTCACGCGGGTGTCGAACGCCTCGTCCGCGGTGGCCTGCGCGGAGGGAGGAGCGGAGGCGGCGGGCTCCTGCGCGAGCGCCGGCCCACAGAGGGCGGCGCCCAGCAGGGCGAGGAGCGGGAAGGTGGCGGCGACACGCACGGTACGACCTCAGTGGGCAGACGGTCCGACCTGACGGCAAGGGAGGACATAGCACCCTTGCCTGTAGGACGTCTTGCCACGCCGTGGGCGGGGACCGGGGTCGCCCGCCTGGGCGCTTGCTTCAACCACCCTTCTTGAGCTCGGTGAGGACGAGCTTCGCCACGGCCTTGAGCGTGTCGAAGACGCCCACGCCCGTGGGGGCCACGGCCTGGTACTCCGGGATGTTGCGGGGGTTGAGCGCCTTGCGCATCTCCTCCACCGTCACCGCGTTGGGCAGGTCGCGCTTGTTGTACTGGATGACGTACGGAATCTTGTTCAGGTCGTAGCCCTGCTCCGCCAGGTTGATGCGGAGGTTCTCGAGCGACTCCATGTTCGCTTCCATACGTTCAATCTGGCTGTCTGCCACGAACACGACACCGTCCACGCCCTTGAGGATGAGCTTGCGGCTGGCGTCGTAGAAGACCTGACCGGGCACCGTGTACAGGTGGAAGCGCGTCTTGAAGCCGCGAATCTCACCGAGCGACAGCGGCAGGAAGTCGAAGAAGAGCGTGCGGTCCGTCTCCGTGGACAGGGAGATGAGCTTGCCCTTCGTCTCCGCGGCGGTCTTGTTGTAGATGTACTGAAGGTTCGTCGTCTTCCCGCAGAGCCCGGGCCCGTAATAGACAATCTTGCAGTTGATTTCGCGGGATGAGTAATTGATGAAGGACATGGCTTCCCGGGTTACTCGCTGAAGAGGTTGTCGATATCGTCGTCGGAGATCTCGGCGAAGGGCGACCCAGCTCCAGGACTGTCCGTCTTCTTCACCAGGCTCTCGAAGATCTTCGTGAGCTCGTCGCTGGCCTTCTTGATGCGAAGGCGGACGAGGCCGAGGCTGGTGCGGTTGTCGAAGATGACGACCAGCACGACCCGGCTGCCGACGATGGTCATGTACAGCGAGTCCTTGGCCCCCTCGTGGAACTGGTTGGGGAACTCGTTCTCCCCAATCAGCTTGGCCAGGCCTCCCATCGCCGCCACGTTGCCGGCCGTCAGCGAGGCCAGTGACGTGGTGTCGATGTTCTGCGTCTGACCCGCGGAGGAGATGAGCTGCCCGTTCTTGTCGACGAGGAAGACCACCTTCGCGTTCGCGTCCTTGGTAAGCCGGTCGCAAACGGCGTTGATCTTGGTGAACTCCTCTTCGTACATCACCAGTTGCGTGCCCATGGGCGTATGCGCTCCTCAGCGTTCGCTCGCCCCGCTCATGGCGACGCTCCGATGTTTCTAGAGTGAATCCACGAGGTTAGACGAGGCGCTACCGACCGTCAGGATGCTTAGCAAAGCGTCTCCACTCCAGCAAGAAGCCTTCCGCTTCCTGAAGGAGGTTCCGTGCCCGTTCCCATGCCCTCCGGACGCCCTGTGGGGTGGAGGCCACGGATCCGCACCCTGCGCGCGAGGGGTGGAACGGGCTTGTCCCCCGGGGTTGGGGGCCTTCCCGGCTTTCTCTATACTCCGCCGCGTTTTGCCGCTTCCGCTTCTCCCGCGTTGCTCCGTGGCGCGCCTGGCGCTGGTGCTCCTCGTCATGCTGGCCATGCCCTCCGCCCACGCGGAGGCGGTGGCCGAGCACGCCTCGTTGCGCCTTCGCTATGGGCTGTCCCTCCGTGACGGCCGTCAGGCGGATGTAGGGCCCGGGCTCACCTATGAGGGCTTCACGCCGAACGACGTGGAGGCCGTGGGCACGGCGTGGCTGGGCACGTCCTGGCTGGGCGCGTGGGCCGGGGGGCGGCGGGAGGCCTTCGACCTGCGGGAGGGCGCGCTGCGGATCACCGGGGGCAGTCTGTGGAGGGTCTCGGCGGGCCCTCGGGCGCGCTTCTTCCTGGGCCCGGTGCGCGCGGAGCTGGGCGCGGGCTACGGCTTCTCGCAGCTTCCCCACTTCAGTGACTCCACCGAGCCGGTGCTCCTCCGGGGCGCGCGGCATGCAGCGGTGGTGGGGGGCTCGGTGCGCTTTCCCCTGATGCTGGGGCTGCGGTTGGAAGCGCGCGGCGAGCTGCCCGTCTCGCTGTCGGTGCGCGACGCCGCGGGCGCCCGGGCGGAGGCGACGGGGTTCTCCGCCGGGGGCGCGCTGCTGGTGCCGCTGCGGCGAGCGGAGCGCTGGACGGGCACGCTGGTGCTGGACTTCCAGCATGTGCAGGACACGGTGACGCTGGCGGATGGGACGCAGTCCCGGCAGCGGCTGCGGCGGCTGGGCGCGGCGCTGGAGCTGGCGTGGCATGACGGTGCCCGGGTGGCGCGGCAGGTGCCCGTACCGGTGGCGGTGGTGGTGCCCGGGAGCGTGCGGTTTCACGTGCTGGACGCGCGGACGGGCGCGCCGCTGCCCGGGGCGCGGGTGATGGTGGAGGGCGAGGCGCACGTGGCGGACGCGCAAGGGCTCGTCGAGGTGGCGTCCCTGTTACCCGGGCCGGTGTCCGCGCGGGTGACGGCGGAGGGGTACGCGTCCGCGGAGGCGACGGCCACGGTGGAGGAGGGCCTGCGCGCGGAGCTGGAGGTCCGAGCCGCGCCACTGCCGCCGCCGACGGGCGCGCTGCGGGTGACGGTGGTGGATGCGCGGACGGGCGTGCCGCTGCCGGACATTCGCGTGTCGGTGGGCACGGCGCAGGTGCGCACGGACCTGACGGGGCAGGCGGTGGTGAAGGACCTGGCCCCAGGGCCGGTGGCTGTCTCGGTGGCGTCTACGGGCTTCCGGTCCGCGGATGAAGCCGCGGTGGTCATCGCCGGGCAGGAGTCCACGCTGTCGGTGCCCCTGGCGACGGAGAAGAAGGGGACGCGGGCCACGCTGGTGGGACAGGTCCGCAGCGCGCGAGGGGGCAAACCGTTGGCGGCGACCCTCCTCATCACGAAGGCCCGGGTGCGCGCGCGCACGGATTCGAAGGGGGCCTTCAATGTCCAGGTGCGGGGTGGCACCTACCGCATCACCCTCTCCGCGCGAGGGCACCTGTCCCAGACGAAGGTCATCACCCTGCGCGAGGGTGAGCGGACCATCCTGAATGTCGACCTCTTCCCGAGGGGGAAACGGTGAGTGCCCCGCGTCGTTGGTTCCTGGTCCTGCTGCTCCTCGTCGCGGGGTGTGATGATGACGCCGTGGCGCCGCCTCCCGGGCCCTCGGAGGTGGTTGATGCTGGCGCGGGTGAGGTGCTGGGCCGCCTGGAGGGCTTGCGCGGCGACGTGCGCCTGGAGCGAGGTGGCAAGCAGGGGGCCGCCCAGGAAGGCCCCCTGTACGGAGGCGACGCGGTGGAGACGGCCTCGGGTGGCGCAGCCACGGTGCGTTTCCCGGATGGCCGTTCCGTGGAGGTGGGGCCGGATGCGCGCTTCGCGTTGGGCGCGGAATCGGGAGGCATCGTGCTCCAAGTGGAGCGCGGCATCCTGCTGTCGCGCGTGCCCGCTCGTGAGCCGCGCACGGGCCGGGGCGCGAAGGTGGCGTTGACCATCCGCACGCCCTTCGGCCTCACGCGCGTGGGAGCGGATGAACCCAGCGAGGTGCGCGTGCAGGTGGCCGAGGACGCGGGCAGCGTGGAGGTGCGGCTGGGCGCCATCGAGTTCGTGGGCCGTGACGGCAAGACCCTGCGCGCATCCGAAGGCGAGACGGTGGAGGCGACGTCCGGCCGGACGGAGCTGGTGGTTCGCGGGGCGCGTGTCCTGGAGCTGGCGCCGATTCCGGTGACGGTGCGGCTGGGGACGGGGCGCGCGGAGGTGTGGGCCAAGGGGGCGTCGGCCTGGCGCGCGGTGGCGAAGCAGGGCGAGGTGCTTTCGCCGGGAGGCAGCGTGCGCACCCGGCGTGGAGGCTCCGCGGTGCTCGCGCTGGAGGGCTCGGCCACGGTGGCGTCACTGGGCTCGGACGCGGAGCTGGTGCTGACGTCGGCGGAGCAGGGCGGCGCCACGGACGAGGCGCGCTTCGACTTGTTGAGGGGCTGGCTGAACCTGCAGCTCGCGCGAGGGCGCACCAGCCGGCTGGTGCTGCCGGGGCTGCGGGTGGAAGGCGGTGGCGAGGCGCGGCTGGCGGTGCGCCGCACGGCCGCGGGCTATCTGGTGGATGCCCTCACCGGCGAGGTGACGCTGGTGCGCGGAGACGCCCGGCAGGCGCTGCGAGCGGGTGAGCGCGCCACGGTGGAGGCGTCCTCCGCGCAGGCGCCGCGCGTCGAGCCGCTCAAGCCCGCGCCACTGGCCCTGGGCGTCGTCAACGGCGCGGAGGTGTTCCATCCAGGGCTGCGGGAGGTGGCCATCACCTGGGAAGGGGAGGGCGAGGCCACGGTGGAGGTCGCGGAGGACGCGGCCTTCACGCGGCCGGTGCTGTCGGGCACGGTGTACCGTCCCTTCATCAATGTGCCGGCGCCGGCGCGTGGCAGGCTCCACTGGCGGGTGCGCCGCGAGGATGGGACGCAGGTGTCGGGCAGCGCGTCGTTCGCGCCGGAGCGCGCGGTGCGCTCGCTGGCGCGGGTGCGCAACGTGGTGCCCGAGGGGCCGGAGAAGACGACCATCTTCTACCAGGACAAACCCCCGGCGGTGACCTTCACCTATGCCGCGGAGACCTCCGCGGCGCGCTACCGTGTGGCGGTGTACCGCGCGGGGGCATTGGATACGCCGGTGGCCGAGCGCACCGTGACGGAGACTCGCGCCGCGCTGGACGCGGGCGCACTGCACGAGGGCAGCTACCTCTGGTCCGTCACGCCGCTTTCCGCCACGGGTGCACAGCTCAAGGGGGGACGGATGAACAAGCTGGAGCTGGTCTACGACAACTCGGTGCCGGTGCTCATGGTGTCCACACCGCGCAACGGACAGGCGGCGGGCGTGAGGGTGCGCGCGGCCGGCGTCGCACCTGTGGACGCCCGCCTGTCCATCAATGGACGCCCGGTGGCGCTGGATGGCAAACACCGGTTCAACACCTGGGTGGAGCCGGTGGGCTCGCCGCCCGTATTGGTGTTTAAGATGACGCGTCCTGGTGCCCCGGCGGTCCATACAGTGCGCACCCTGAAACAGCGAGGGCCGTGAGGATGTCCCCCCCCCAGACGACCCTGCCTGTGCCGGACGCGGGCCTTGTTCCCCTGCTGCAGCCATATGGCCCGTACGTGCTCGTGCGGAAGCTGGCCGAAGGCGGCATGGCGGAAATCTTCCTCGCCAAGCTGCTGGGCGCCGACGGCTTCGAGCGCAACGTCGTCATCAAGCGGATGCTGCCGCACCTGACGAACAACCCCGACTTCGTGGAGATGTTCCGGGACGAGGCGCGGCTGGCGGCGAAGCTGGCCCACCCCAACATCGTCCAGATTCAGGAGCTGGGCTTCGCCGAGGGCTGCTACTACATCTGCATGGAGTACCTCGCGGGGGAGGACTTCTCCACGACGCTGCGGCTGGCCGGGCGCAAGCGCCACTACGTGCCGCTCCCCGTGGTGCTGCGCGTCCTCATCGACGCGGCGCGCGGGCTGCACTTCGCGCACGAGTTCACCAACGAGGCCGGACAGCCGCTCAACGTCGTCCACCGCGACATCTCTCCGTCGAACCTGTACCTGACGTACCAGGGGCAGGTGAAGGTGCTGGACTTCGGCATCGCCAAGGCCGAGTCGCGGCTCGTCAACACGCGCACCGGCGTGGTGAAGGGCAAGTACATGTACATGGCGCCGGAGCAGGCGCGCGGCAAGGAAGTGGACCGCCGCGCGGACGTCTTCGCGCTGGGCGTGAGCCTGTACGAGGCGCTCACGCATGTGCGGCCCTTCTCCCGGGAGAATGACCTGGCGGTGCTCAACGCGCTGCTGCAGGGCGAGCTCAAGCCGCCGCGCGAGCTGCGGCCGGACTTGCCCGAGGAGCTGGAGGCCATCCTCCTCAAGGCCATGGCCTTCAAGCCGGAGGACCGCTACCCCACGGCGGAGGCGTTCGCGGACGCGCTGGAGACGTTCCTCTCGGAGCACCTCAGCGGCTCGGGCGCGATGCCGCTCGGCGCCTTCTTGAAGGGCCACTTCGGCGAGGAGCGCTTCACCGAGCGCTCGCGCATCCCCACGTTGGCCACGCTCACCGCGACGTACGGAAGCTCCGCGGAAGGGGCGCAGGCGCAGGGCGCGGAGCCGCACGGGACGAATCTGTATGGCGTGCTTGCCCGGGACGGTGACGCCACGTCCGCGCAGCGGCCCGGCATGTCCATGCGGCCGTCTTCGCCGGGCGTGCCCGCCCATGGCGCGGCTTCACGCGGGCCGGCGTCATCGGAGCCCGCGACCACGGCAGGGGGCCGACGCTGGCGCACGCTGGCGGTGGGTTTGGCGGGCGGCTTGTTGCTGGCGGCGGCGGGCATCGTTGGATACCGGCAGTGGGTGACGACGCCTGCCTCGGTGTCGCTGGTTCCGGCGACGGCGCCCATCGTGGAGGCCGTGGCACCACCGGTGGATGCTGCCGCTCAGGCTGGCTCGCCGACGGAGTCCGTGGTGAACGGGGCGGGGGGCGCTGTGGCCGCGGCGGAGCCGGCGCCGGGCGAAGCCGGGCTCGCGGGGGCTGCGTCCGATGCCGAGCCGGAGGCGGATGAAGAAGTGGCGGACCCTTCACCCGTGCGGTCGAAGAAGGCCTCGTCGCAGAAGCGGGTGACGCTGGGCATCGACGACGTGCAGCGTGTCGTCTCGCGGGGACGGGCGCGCATCACCACGTGCTTCGAGCGCTACAAGGCGGACCTGCCTTCGAGCCAGGGCGAGGTGCAGGTGCAGCTCACCATCGTCTCATCGGGCAAGGTGCGGGCGGGGACGCGGGGGCCGCTGGCTTCCTCGGGCGTGGGCCGCTGCCTGGAGGCCCAGGCGGAGCGCCTTCGCTTCCCGCCTCACCGGGACCAGGAGGTCACGGTGGTGATGCCCTTCTCGTGGCGGGTGACGCAGTAGCGGCGCGAGGTGGCTCGCGCCGCCACCGTGAGGGGCCTACAGGTCTCGGCGGGCGGAGAGCGCCTTGGCGAGCGTGGCCTGGTCGGCGAACTCCAGGTCGCCGCCCATGGGCAGGCCCTGGGCGATGCGGGTGACGCGCAGGCCCATGGGCTTGAGCAGGCGGGTCAGGTAGAGCGCGGTGGCTTCGCCCTCGACGTCCGGGTTGGTGGCGAGGATGAGCTCCTCCACCCGGCTGTCGTTGAGGCGCTCCAGCAGCTCGCGGATGCGGAGCTGGTCGGGGCCCACGCCCTCCAGGGGAGACAACACGCCGTGCAGGACGTGGTAGCGGCCCTTGAACTCACGGGTGCGCTCCAGCGCCATCAGGTCGGCGAACGTCTCCACCACGCACAGCACGCGCTCGTCGCGCCGCGTGTCCCGGCAGAAGTTGCAGGTCTCCGCGTCGGTGAGGGAGAAGCAGCGCACGCACAGGTGCACCTTCTCCTTCACCTCGTGGATGGCCTGCGACAGCTCCGCGGCGTACTCACCCGGCGCCCGCAGGATGTGGAACGCGAGGCGCTGCGCGGTCTTCTCGCCAATGCCCGGCAGCTTCGCCAACTGGGCGACGAGTCGATTCAGCGGATCGGGGGTCATCCGGTATCAGGTAACGCCGGGGATTTTGACGCCGCCGGAGATTTTCGCGAGCTCGCGCTGCATGTGCTGCCGGCTGCTCGCCAGGGCGGCGTTCACCGCGGCGGTGATGAGGTCCTCGAGCATCGACGTGTCGTTGGGGTCGATGGCTTCCTTGTCGATCTTGATGCTGCGGATCTCCTGGATGCCATTGGCGACGACCGTGACGCGGCCGTCACCGGCCTTTGCCTCCACGCTCTCATCCGCCAGCTGCTGCTTCCGCTCTTCAATCTTCTCCGTCAGCTTGTTCGCCTGCCGGATGAAGTAGTTCAGGTCGACGCCAGGCATATGCTTCCTCGGTGCTCGTGGGAGCGGGTGCCATGGACGTGGCCCCGCCCCGGCGTGGAATGGGGCGCCACCCTACCGTTGCGCGAGGCGGTTGTCAGGCGCTGTCGTCGGGAGTGTCGGCCGCTGGCACGGCCCCGGGGCGCTCGGGCTCGTAGACCTGGATGTGTTCGATTTCGCCCCCCAGGAACTTGAGCACCGCCCGGACGGCGGGGTGGCCGCGGACCTTGCTGTCCGTGTTCTTCTCGTGGGTGGCGCGCGTCTGCGCGTCCTGCTCGGCCAGGCTGGGGCCCAGCCGGGGGTCGTCCGGGGACGCATCCTGGACGGTGAGCTTCACCGGGCGGCCGAAGTGCTCGGCCAGGGCCTTGTCCACGGCGGCCTTGCCCGCGGTGGCGTTGACGGCCATGCGGTGGAAGCCGGCCACGGGCAGGAAGCCGAGGACGATTTCGCCGTTCTTCATGGACAGCAGGCGCCCGTTGGAGAGCGCCGCGCCCTGCCGGGGATGGGAGGCCTTCACCGTCTCCACGGCGGCACGCCAACGCTCGATGAGGGGCAGGTTGGGGTTGTCCCGGGAGCGGGTGACCGGGGCCGGCTCGGGCTCGGGCTCGTGGTGGATGACGGGCTCGGGCGCTGGCGCGGGAGGCGGAGGCGCGGCGGCGACTTCGGGGAGGCACTCGCCGGAGGCACAGCCTTCGGGGGAGTTCTCCTCGGGGTAGTAGCGCGCGTCCTCTTCCTCCGCGTAGGGCGGCGATTCCGGCGGCGCGATGGGCTCGGGCCGGCGGATGTTGGTGACGCGGACCGACGGCGCGGGCTCGGTGGTGCGCGACAGCGGCGTGGCGCCCACGGCCCCTACGTCCCCGCCCCCCGTGCCTCCCGCGGGCGCGCGGCGGAAGGTGACAGTCCATCCAGCACCGGGCCGGCGGGGACCACCTGAGTGGCCTGATAACCCTGGGGGGACGGGGTGGCGCCGCCACCGTTACGGAGGAACGACAGGGGGCGGGCCGCTGACGGTGACAGGCCCTCCATGTGGGGCCCGGGCGGCGGCGGCTCGGCCGGGGGCATGGCTCCAGCGTGGCCTATGCGCGGCGGCTCTTCCTGGCGCACGGCCGCCATCGGCGCCGGTGGCTCGCCGACGCGCGCAGGCGTCTGCCCTTCAGGCGCAGCCCTCGCTTCCCACGGTCGTGGGGCCGGGGCAGCGGCCTGCATCACGGATGCGTCGTGTCGTCCTTCAGGCGCGAAAGTTCGTGGGACTGGAGCGACCTCCCGGCGCTCCAGCGTTCGACTTCGCGGAACCTTCACCCATCCCCGCCGCGAGCTTGTCCACGCGGGCAAGCAGCTCGGGAATGGACCCCCCCGGCGACAACTGGATGGCCTTGAGCAGCGCCATCTCCAGGGCCAGCCGGGGCTGGGCCGCGCGCGACACGTCCCAGATGCAGCCGTGCACCACGTCGAAGAGGCGCGTGAGCTGCGCGGCCTCCGCGTCCTGAGCCAGCGCCACCAGCGCCTTCTGCTCGGACTCGGCCAGCTCGTCGGGCGCCTTGCCCAGCGTCTTGGTGACGAAGAGGTGCCGCAGCTGGAAGGCCAGCTCCTCTGCCAGGCGCTTCAAGTCCAGGCCGCGGTTGAAGACCTCCTCCACGCGCTCCAGCACCCGCTTCGCGTCCTTGTGGACGAGCGCATCGGCGAAGTCCTGCACCAACGTCCGGTCGATGGCGCCCAGCGCGTCGGCTACTTCCTCGTCGGAGGGGTTGGCGCCGCACGAGGCGAGCACCTGGTCCAGAAGGCTCAGCGCGTCGCGCATGCCACCTTCGGACTGGCGCACGACCAGCGACAGCGAGCGGTCGGAGATACCAGCGCCCTCCGCCTTGCAGATTTCCTGGAGCCGCTGAAGCATCCGCGCCGCCGGAATCCGACGGAAGTTGTGGCGCTGGCACCGCGACAGGATGGTGTCCGGGAGCTTGTGCGCCTCCGTGGTCGCGAAGATGAACTTCACGTGCCCGGGCGGCTCCTCCAGCGTCTTGAGCAGCGCGTTGAACGCCGCTCCCGACAGCATGTGGACCTCGTCGATGATGTAGATTTTGTGCCGGTCCCGCTGGGGCAGGTACTTCGCGTTCTCGCGAATCTCGCGGACGTTCTCGACGCCGTTGTTGGAGGCACCGTCGATTTCCGCGACGTCCACGCTGGTGCCGGCGGCAATCTCCGTGCAGGCACGGCACTCGCCACAAGGCTGGGCGGTGGGGCCCTTCTCACAGTTGAGCGCCTTGGCGAGCAGACGCGCGGCCGTCGTCTTGCCCACGCCACGAGGGCCACAGAACAGGTACGCGTGCGCGACCCGGTCCATCTTGATGGCGTTCGCGACCGTCCGGACGACGTGCTCCTGCCCGGTCATGTCGTCGAACTTCTGTGGGCGCCATTTGCGGGCGAGAACGAGGTAGCTCATGGGGGGCGTCATCTAAACACGGCGGCGTGAATGATCCATGTCGTTGCCCTCCCACGAGGTGGGATTCCACTCCCCGTCAGGCTCGGACCCAGGGTGGGCAACCGAACGCTTCACACCTTGCGTCCGGGAACGCGGGCGGGAAGAGTCGGCCGCGCCCGTGTCCGCGCCCCTCCTCGCCACGCCCACTGACGCCAACCCGACACCCGAGCCTACCTCGCTGGAGCCCGAGCTCACGCCGCCAGAGGCGCCGGCCCGGAGCTGGATGCGCTGGCTTCTGGGGGCCGTGGCGCTGCTGCCGGGCCTCATCGCGGTGGTGCAACTGGGCCGCATCCACCCGGATGAGGTGTACCAATCCCTGGAGCCCGCCTGGTGGCGCGTCCACGGCTACGGCGTCCTGGCGTGGGAGTGGCGTGAGGGCCTCCGCAACTGGGCCGTGCCCGGTGTCCTGGCCGGCTTCCTCAAGCTGGCGGACCTGCTGGGCATCACCCACCCACGGGCCTACCGCGTCCTGGTGGCCCTTCCACAGGTGGCCTTGCACGCCTGGAGTCTCTGGGCCGCGTACCGCTTCGCCCAGCGCCGCGCGGGGACCTTGGGTGGCCTGCTGTCGACGTTGCTCGTGGGGCTCTACGGACCGGTGCTCGTCTTCGCGGGGCGCACCATGGCCGAGTCAATCTCCGCCTCGCTGCTCATCGTCGCCGTGGAGGCGCTGGACCGCAGGGCGCGGCTCGCGAGGGCGGGGCTCGTGGGCGGCATGGCCCTGGGGCTGGCGGTGGTGGCCCGCTACCCGTCGGCCATCTTCGTCCTGGCGGCGCTGGTGTGGCTGGCGGCGGCGCGGCAGTGGCGGCTGCTCGCCTTCACCTGCGCGGGCGGGTTGGGCGTGGCGGTAGCGCTCGGCGCGCTGGACTGGGCGACGTGGGGCTCGCCGTTCCACTCCTTCTTCGCCTATGTCCGCTTCAACGTCCTCTCGGGGAAGGCCGCGGCCCAGTTCGGCGCCGATGCACCCAGCTTCTACGTGAAGCCGCTGTTCACCGCGGTGCCCCTCTGGGCCTGGGCCGCCGTGCCCGTGGGAGTCGCCGCGCTTCGCCGGCACCGCGCCGTGTCCCTGCCGCTGTGGTGCGCCGCCGTGTACACCGGCGTGCTCCTGGCCACCGCGCACAAGGAGGAGCGCTTCCTCTATCCCGGCCTGATGCTGGGGGTGCTGGCCGCGGCGCCACCCGTGGCGGCGGGCCTCGTCCAGCTTGCTCGGCCAACGAGGCGGTGGGGCCTGGCAGGACTCGCGCTGGTCGCCAGCCTGGCCTCGGCCGCCTTCTTTCCGTCCGGGGACCTGCGGGCAGACCAGCTCCGGGCGATTGTCGCCGCCACCCGGGGCAACGCGCGGGGGCTGCTCATCGTCAACGAGGGGCTGTGGGGCTCGGGCGGCTTCTTCTACCTGGGGAAGCGGATTCCCTGGCTCACCTGTGACTGGCCCCACGACGGCGCGTTCCAACGCGCGCTACGGGACAGGACGTTCAACCGCGCCGTCACCTTCGAGGACCGAGCGCTCGACGAGCTCCAGGCCGGCGGCTTCCACATCGTCCGGAAGGTGGGCCGCGAGACGATTCTCTCCCGCGAGTAGGGGAGGGGGGCGGCCAGCCCGCAAAGGCGAAGAGCCGGTGCCCTTTAGCAGGACACCGGCTCTTCAAAAGGACGGCCGGGACACACGCGGAAGTACGCTACCGTTGCTTCCTTCCGGACCTGGCGGGGTTCGCGCCCCCACGTTGTCCCGACCATAAGGGATGTAACCACGGACTGCAGAAACAACAACGGAGAGGGTGGGATTCGAACCCACGATACCCTTTCAGATATACACGCGTTCCAGGCGTGCGCCTTCAACCGCTCGGCCACCTCTCCAAAAATCTGGAGCGGAGAGCGTAGGATTCGAACCTACGATACCGTTACCGGTATGCCTGATTTCGAGTCAGGTGCCTTCGACCACTCGGCCAGCTCTCCAGTATTCAATTGTCACGTTTCTTCGTACGCAAGCGCCCGAAGAACGTCTTCAAAAGCAGGCGGCTCTCGTCCGCCAGGATACCACTCGTGACCTGGAGCCGGTGGTTGTGCCGAGGCTCTTCGACCAGGTTGTACAGCGAGCCCACCGCACCGGCCTTCGGATCGGATGCACCGAAAACGAGTCGTGTCACGCGAGACTGCACCAGTCCTCCGGCGCACATGGCACATGGCTCAAGCGTCACATACAGGGTGACACCCGAGAGCCGCCAGGCGCCGATTCTCCGGGCTGCGGCATCCATTGCCAACATTTCCGCGTGAGCGAGCGGATTGCGGTCCACTTCGCGGCGATTGAAACCAGTGCCAACGACTTCACCGTTCAGCACTGCCACCGCACCTACGGGGACCTCTCCGAGTTCCGCTGCTTCCCGCGCGAGCGATAACGCCTGCTGCATGAAAACTTCGTCACTCATGGAGAACTGCTCGAAAGAAGTGGCGCTCCCTGGAGGATTCGAACCTCCGGCCTTCGGATTCGTAGTCCGACGCTCTATCCAGCTGAGCTAAGGGAGCATTTCTTCCGGCGCTGCTACAACAACAAGTGGCGGAGAGAGAGGGATTCGAACCCTCGATACCCTTTCGAGTATGCAGGTTTAGCAAACCTGTGCCTTCAGCCTCTCGGCCATCTCTCCAACTCTTCTCTGTCAAAGAGCCAACAAACTCAAGAACAAAAACTCGGAGGCGGTAGGATTCGAACCTACGGAGAGCTTTCACCCTCTGCGGTTTTCAAGACCGCTGCCTTCAACCGCTCGGCCACGCCTCCATACCACCGGGGCCGACTTGGCACCCCCCGGACCGACGTCCGTGGGGCCGCCCTTCTACCTGATTCTTCGCGCGTTGCAAGTCGGATTCAGACTCAAATCGGTTTCAGTTCCTTCAAACCGCCCATGTACGGCACCAACGCCTCCGGAATGGCCACGCTTCCGTCCTCGCGCTGGTAGTTCTCCAGGATGGCGATGGTCGTCCGGCCGACCGCCAGGCCGCTGCCGTTGAGCGTGTGGGCGAGCTGGGGCTTGTCCCCCTTCTGGGCCCGGTAGCGAATCTTCGCCCGGCGGGCCTGGAAGTCGCCGCAGTCGGAGCAGGACGAAATCTCCCGGTAGCCGTTCTGTCCGGGGAGCCAGACCTCGATGTCGTACGTCTTCCGGGCGCTGAAGCCCATGTCTCCGGTGCACAGGAGCATGACGCGGTGGTGGAGGCCCAGGCGGCGGAGGATGTCGCAGGCGTCGTCCGTCATGGCCTCGAGCTCGTCCAGGCTCTTCTCCTGGTGGGCGAACTTCACCAGCTCCACCTTGTGGAACTGGTGCTGGCGGATGAGGCCGCGGGTGTCCCTGCCGGCGGCGCCCGCCTCGGCCCGGAAGCTGGGGCTGAAGGCGCAGTAGCGGATGGGCAGGGACTCGCCCTCCAGGATTTCGTCCGCGTGGTAGTTGGTGACGGGCACTTCCGCGGTGGGAATGAGGAAGCGCTCCGGCTCGCCCATCGTCTTGAAGGCGTCGTCCTCGAACTTGGGGAGCTGACCGGTGCCCATCATCGTCTCGCGCAGCACCAGGTAGGGCGGGAGCAGCTCCGTGTAGCCCTTGCTGGTGTGCACGTCGATCATGAAGGTGACGAGCGCCCGCTCCAGCCGGGCCAGCGCGCCCTTGTAGAAGGTGAAGCGGCTGCCGGACACCTTGGCGGCGCGCTCGAAGTCGAGCATGCCCAGCTTCTCCCCCAGCTCGAAGTGCTGCTTGGGGGCGAAGAGCAGGTCGGGCTTCGCTCCCCAGACGGCCACCTGGACGTTGTCCTCGGCGCCGCCGCCCACGGGGACGGAGTCATGGGGTACGTTGGGGATGAGCAGGAGGATGCGGTTGAGCTCCTCCTCCACGTCCTTGAGGCGCGCTTCCTTCTCCTTGATTTCCTGGGAGACGGCGCGGAGGTCGCCGCGGAGCGCGTCCAGCGCCTTCGGGTCCTCCTTCGCCTTGCGCTTCATCTCCTCGTTGGCGGCGTTGCGGCGCGCGGCCAGCGACTCCACGGAGACATACAGCTCGCGGCGCTCGGCGAAGAGCCGCTGGAAGGGGCCCAAATCCAGGTTGCCGCCCCGCGTCTTGAGCCGGGCGACCACCGCATCGAAGTTCTGCGCAACGTTCCGGAGGTCCAGCATGGAGCACGCCTTGTAGTCACCCCGGGTGAGGCCAGCAAGGTTCCTCACGCCTGGGGTGCTCAAGGCCGGACGCCGCGCCCCCTCCGCCCTGACTCCGGGGGGGAGGGGAGGCGACCTCAGTTCTGCAGGTCGTAGATTTCGTCCTCGATGTCCTTCTTGTCCGTCGCGTCCGGCTTGCGGGAGAGGTAGTCCTTGAAGGCCTGCACGGCCTCCCGGCGCTTGTTGCGCTCCTTATAGGCGAAGCCCAGGTAGTAGTAGGCCATGGGGTTCTCCGAATCGAGGCTGGTGGCCTTGCGGTACCAGTCGATGGCCTTGGCGTGCTGGGCCTGCTCGGTGAAGGCGCGGGCCACCTTGTAATAGACGTAGGTGAGCTTGGGGTCCGCCTTCAGGGCCGACTGGTACCGCTTGATGGCGTCGTTCCAGCGCGCGGCGGCGAAGTACGCATCACCAATGGAGCCCAGCACCCGCGTGCGGCGGGGGTCGGCCTTGAGGCTGGCCTCGAACGAGGTGATGGCCTCGTCGAACTGGCTGCCCTCCAGCAGTGCGTGCCCGAGCGCCTCGTGGGCGTCCGCGTGGGCGCCATCCAGCTCCACCGTCTTGCGCCACGCGCTCATGGCGTCCGGCAGGTTCTTCGCGTCCCGCAGGATGACGCCGTAGGCGTAGTGGTAGTCGGGGCGGTTGGGGGCCCGCTCCACGGCCTTGCGCATGTTGTCCAGGGCCTGGGTGAACTCCAGCCGCTTCGCCTTCACCAGCGCCAGGTAATAGAGCGCCTCGTGGTTGGAGGGCTCGTTGCTCAGCGCGAGGCCCAGGTTGCTCTCCGCGCCCGGCAAATCCCCGCGCTCCAGCAGCACGGCGCCCAGCGTAATCGGGATGGTGGTGGAGCGCGGGTCCTCCGTCTTGGCCTTCTCCAGCTCCGCCACGGCCTCTTCCAGCTGGCCCAGGCGCCACAGCACGAGCCCGCGCTGCAGCCGGCCGTCCTTCAGCAGGTGCGGGTCCAGCTCCAGGGCGCGGTTGGCCTCCGTCTTCGCCGTCTCCAGGTCGTCCGTCAGCAGGGCCACGCGGGACAGGCCCAGGTGGGCGTCCGCGAGGATGGGGTCGAGCTTCACGGAGCGCTCGAACTCCTGCTGGGCCAGCAGCGTGTTGTTCTCCGCCAGGGCCAGCTCGCCGAGGCCCGCGCGCACGCCCGCGTTCTCCGGTGCCTTCTTCGCCGCCTCCTCGAGCTGGGGCCGCGCCTCCGCGTTGCGGCGCTGGGCCAGGTAGAAGCGGCCCAGGTAGAGGCGGGCCTCCACCAGGTTGTCGTCCGCGGCGATGGCGCGCTTGTAGTGGCCCTCCGCGTCGGAGAGGTTGTCGAGCGCGTCCTCGATGCGTCCGTAGAGGTAGGCGATGCGCGCCTCGTTGGGGAACACGCCGTTGGCCTTCTTCACGGCCTCCAGCGCGTCCTGCATCTTTCCGGTCATCACCAGCGCGGTGATGTGGCCATCCGCGAACTCCAGGTTGTTGGGCTCCTCGGTCGCCAGGGCCTTGTAGATGGGCAGGGCGCCCTCGAAGTTGCGCTGCGCGCGCAGCACGCGCGCCAGCTGGCCACGGAGGAAGGTGGACTTCGCGTCCATCTCCAGGGCGGCCTTCAGCTCGGCCTCGGCCTCCTTCGGCTGGTGCTTCTGGAACATCGCCACGCCCTTGAGGCCGCGGGCGCGGGCGATCTCCGCGGGGCCCAGGGCGGACTGGACGTCCGCGGCCAGCGCCCGCTCCACGGCCTCCGTGCCCTTCGCCACGTCCTTGCGGACCAGCAGCTCCACCGCGGCCAGCTCCACCGCGGACGCCACGTGCTTGGGGTCCGCCTCCAGGGCCGCGGCATATGCGGCGGCGGCTTCGTCGGCGCGGTCGGCGGCCTGGTGCAGGTTGCCCACGGCGTGGTGGGCCTTGGCGGACTTGGGGTTCTTCGCCAGCACCTTGTTCAGCGTGTCCAGGGCGCGCTTCTCGTCGCGCTTCTGCGAGTAGGCCTCGGCCAAGAGGAAGGCCAGCTCCAGGTCACCCTGGGTGTCCTCGCGGCCGTAGGCGCCGCTCAGGGTGGGGATGACCGAGTCCGCCTGACGGGAGGTGAGGGCGATGGCCGCGGACGCCTTGATGACGTCCACGTCCTTCTCACCCAGGAACTCGATGTCCTCCAGGTCCTGCCGGCAGCGGCTCATCTCGTTCGGATTGCCCGCGGCGTAGCGGCGCTGGAGGTAGTAGACGGACTGGCACCACAGCGAGCGCACCTCCGGGTACTCCTTCTGCTGGAGCACCTTGGCGCTGAGCTCGCGGGCCTGCTTGTAGCTGTCGAAGGTGTCCGTGAGCAGCGCCTGCTTCGCGTCCGCCACCTGCTTCGCCTCGGCAGAGCCGTCGGAGACGCGGGCGGGGAAGAGGGCGCGGCGGCCGAAGGCGCCGTAGCGCGTGCCGAACTCCGTGCCCGCGCCGATGCCCGCCACCACCACGGCGACGCCCGCGGCAATCATCAGCGGGACGCGCTTCTTCCACTTCTCGGTGTTGCCGCTGCGGTCCACCACGGAGACCGCGGCCATGCGGCCTTCATAGAGCTGCTCCAGCCGTCTCATGTTGGCCTGCGGGCTGGCGCCGTCCACGCGAGGCGCGTCGATGACGTCCGCGGCGGGCGCGGCGGTGGGCGTCACCAGCTTGGCGGGGCCTTCCATCAGCCGCTGGATGGCGGCGGCGAAGATGGGCATCGTGCCGATGGCGGACCAGGTCTCCGAGTCCAGCGACACGTCCTCGTTTCCGAGGAGCTGCCCGTCCTCGAGCATCTTGACGATGACGCCCTCGTCGAACGGGCCGAACACCTTGCCCGAGCGCCGGCGGACGTGGAAGCGGCGCACCTTGGTGCCTGCCTGGGCGCCGCCGTCCTTGCCCGCCGCGTCGTCGATGAAGGACAGCATCTCCAGGCCGTCCGCGGGGCCCGCGTTGGGCGGCGGCGGCAGCGGGTCGGAGAGGTCCGCCTCCAGGTCGTCATCCGGCCGGGCGGTGGGGTCGAACTCGAGCGAGTCCGGGATGCCGGGCGACGGAGGCGCGCCGAAGTCCACGTCTCCGAAGTCCACGCCCGGGTTGACGGCGACGGCTGGCGCGGGGGCCGGAGGCTCCGCGAAGTCGATGGCGAAGGGATCCGCACCAGGCGCTGGCGCGGCGCCGAAATCGGCGGCGAACGGATCCGCCGCGGGGGCGGGGGCCGGTGGTGCGCTGAAGTCGACGGCGAACGGATCCGCGCCGGGCGCGGGCTCATTGAAGTCGAATGACAGGTCCGGTGCCGCGGGGGCCGGCAGGTCCGCGAACTCCAGGGCCTGGGGCGAGGCGGGCGCGGGCAGGTCGGAGAAGTCCGCTCCCGGAGGGGGCAGCGCGAACGGGTCCGCGTTCGCGGGGACGGGCAGCTCGGCGAAGTCGAAGGACGGCGCTCCCTCGGCGGACGGAGGCATCGCGTAGGGCGCGGCCTCGGGCGCGTCCGGCATCGCGTACGCGTCCGGCGCGAAGGCGTCCGTCTGGGGCGCCGTCTCCGGTGGCGGCAGGGCGAACGGGTCGTCCAGCGGCGCGGCCGGCTGCGCGTAGGCCTCGGGGGGCGGCAGGGCGAAGGGGTCTGCCTGGGGCGGCTGGGCCTGGGCGGCACCGCTGGGGGCTTCGATGTCGAAGGCGAACGCGTCCTCGGCGGGCGACGCCTCGACGGGAGCGGGCAGGGCGTCCTCGGCGAAGTCGAAGTCCCTGGCGGTGCCCGCGGGCGCGTTCACGCCGTAGCCCTGCGCGGCGTCCTCGACAGGGGCTTCGACGGTCTCGAAGTCGAAGTCGCGCGCCGTTTCCGCGGGCTCATTCACGCCGTACCCTGAAGACGGAGCGTCGGTCGGCTCGCGGTAGGCGTCGGTCGGCAGCGGAATGGAGACGACGCGCGTCACCTCGTGGGTGTCCTGGACCGGCTCGCCAAAGTCGTCACCGAACGCGTCCATGCCGGACGGGCCACCTGCCTGCGGCATGGCCGCGGCGGCCTCGGCGGGCGAGCTCATGTCGAAGGCGAACGGGTCGGCTTCCGGGGCGCCTCCGGGCAGCGGGATGGGCTCGGCCTGTGCGGGCTCGCCCATGTCGAAGGCGAACGGGTCGGCCTCGGGAGCGCTTCCCGGCAGGGGGATGGCGGCGGGCTGAGGCGCGGCCGCTCCGGGCAGGGGAATCGCGGCGGCGTGGGGCGCGGCGCTGAGCGCCTCGGGGGCGCCCGGCAGCGGAATGGCTCCCGCGGGCGCACCTGGGAGCGGAATGGCGGCGTGGGCCGGCGCGGCACCTGGCAACGGGACGGCCCCCGTGGACGCGGGAGCGCCAGGGAGCGGAATGGCGGCGGCCTGCGTGGGCGCGGCGCCCGGCAGCGGGACGGCCCCCGTGGACGCGGGGGCGCCGGGGAGCGGAATGGCCGCGGACTGCGAGGGCGCGGCACCGGGCAGCGGAATGGCGGCGGCCTGCGCGGCGCCGGGCAGCGGGATGGCGGCGGCCTGCGTGGAAGCGGCGCCGGGCAGCGGAATGGCCGCGGACTGCGCGGGCGCGGCGCCGGGCAGCGGGATGGCGGCGGCCTGGGGCGCGGCGGCGGCTCCCGGCAGCGGAACGGCGTGCTCGGCGGGAGCAGGCGCCGCGGGCGCGCTCACCGCTTCGAGCTTGATGGGGAAAGTGGTCTGGCACCGGGCGCACTTGAGCTTCGCGCCGCCCGGGGGGATCCGCTTGTCATCGATGTTGTAGTTCGTCTGGCAAGACGGGCAGGAGACTTTCATGGGGTTCCGAACTCGCGAGAGGGGGACCGAGCGCCTTCGCGGTGCGCGCAGGCTACCAGAGGCGTTTCCAGCCCGGAAAGAACGCACACGAGGAGGTTGAAGCGCACCCTCCCGGGCAAGCAGGCGAGGGCTCCCGCCTTCCACCGGTCAGCACGCCGCGTTCGATTCGCCGCTCCCGGAGTGGAAGATGCTAGACCCGCCCCTCAATGGAACCCATTGTCATCCTGGGCGCGGGCCTCGCGGGCCTCTCCACCGCCCACTTCCTGAACAAGCCCTGGCGCCTCATCGAGAAGTCCGACCGTGTCGGCGGCCTCATCAAGACCGAGGTCATCCAGGGGTGTTATTTTGACCCCACCGGTCACTGGCTCCACCTGCGCGACCCGGAAATCCAGGCCCTGGTGAACACGCTGTGGCTGCCGGAGCAGATGGTCCGCATCCAGCGCAAGGCCGGCATCTTCACGCGCGGGGTGTTCACCCGCTTCCCGTACCAGGTGAACACCCACGGGCTGCCGCCGGAGGTGGTGGCGGAGAACCTCACCGGCTACGTGGAGGCCGTCTACGGTGAGAAGGGCCGCGAGCTGCGCGAGCGCGAGCCGCGCAACTTCGAGGAGTTCATCCTCCGCTTCATGGGGGAGGGCTTCGCGAAGAACTTCATGGTGCCCTACAACCAGAAGCTGTGGACGGTGCACCCGCGTGAGATGTCCGCCGCCTGGGTGGGCCGCTTCGTGCCCCGCCCCAACCTCAAGGAAGTGGTGGACGGCGCGCTGGGGGCTGGCAGCGACGCGGTGGGCTACAACGCGTCGTTCCTGTACCCGCGCGAGGGCGGCATCGAGAGCCTCGCCCGCGCCATGCTGAGCCACCTGAAGGGCGGCCAGCTCAGCACGCACACCGAGCCCACCGCCATCGACTGGAAGGCCCGGAGGGTGACGCTGTCGGACGGGAGCGTGCAGCCCTATGCGGGGTTGGTGTCCAGCATCTCCCTGCCCGGGTTGGTGAAGCTGCTCGCCCAGGGCGAGGCCGGCGTGCCGGACACGGTGCGGGACGCGGCGAAGCAGCTGCGCGCCACCACCGTCACCTACGTGGCAGTGGGCGCCAAGGGGGCCAACCGCCAGCCCTGGCATTGGATCTACCTGCCGGAGCCGGAGTTCCACACGTACCGCATCGGCTCGCCCTCCGCGGTGTACGCGCCGCTGGCGCCGCCGGACACGTCCACCTTCTACGTGGAGTACAGCCACCACGGCGAGCTGTCCCCGGCCGCGGCGGAGAAGTACGCGGTGGAGGACCTGGTGCGCTCGCAGATGATTCACGCCGCGGACGACGTGCTCTTCGCCCAGGCGCGCGAGATTCCCCACGCCTACGTGCTCTACGACGATGCCTACGGCCCGGCGAAGTCAGAGATTCTGCGCTTCCTGGCGCATGCCGGAGTCCAGATTGCCGGCCGCTACGGGCAGTGGGAGTACTCCTCCATGGAGGACGCCATCCTCGCCGGGCGCGCGTGCGCGAGGACACTCAACGGTTGACATCCCCTTCGCCCACCCGTCGCATTGTGTCGACGGGTGGCCTGGGTCGTGTTAGCCATCCCGGTTCGAGTTCATGGCCCCGCACCTCACCGTCGTCATCCCTGTCTACAACGAGGAGTCCATCATCGCCTCGGCGGCGGAGGAGTTGCGCCAGGGGCTGGATGCGCGCGGGCTCGACTACGAAATCATCTTCGCGGAGAACGGCTCGCGCGACGCCACGCCGGCCCTCCTCGAGGAATTGTGCGCGAACAACCCGCGCCTGCGCTGGTTCCACTCGGAGACGCCCAACTACGGCGTGGCGCTCAAGGCCGGCATCCTCAAGGCCCGGGGCACCTACGTCGTCTGTGATGAAATCGACCTGTGCGACCTGACCTTCTACGACGCGGCGCTGCCGCGGCTGGAGCGGGGCGAGGCGGACATGGTGGTGGGCTCCAAGGCGGCCAAGGGCGCCAGTGACCAGCGTCCGCTGATTCGCCGGGCGGCCACGCGGGTGCACAACAAGCTGCTGCGGGTGGCGCTGGGCTTCCAGGGCACGGACACGCACGGCCTGAAGGCGTTCCGCCGCGAGGCGCTGCTGCCCGTCATCCAGAAGTGCGTGGTGGACATGGACGTGTTCGCCAGCGAGTTCGTCATCCGCGCGTGGCGCGAGGGCCTGCGGGTGATGGAGATTCCCATCCAGCTCCACGAGAAGCGCCAGCCCTCCATCCACCTGTTCAAGCGCGTGCCCAACGTGCTCAAGAACGTGGGCAAGCTGTTCTACGTCATCCGCGTCCGCGGGACCTGAGCCGGGGAGGGCGCACCGTGCGGCTGGCGTCCATCTCCGTCGACCTCGACTCGCTGCCCCATTACTGCCGCATCCATGGCCTGCCGGAGTCGCTGCTGGACGCACGCGCCCGCTCGCTGGTGCACGCGGTGGCGGTGCCTCGCTTCCGGGAGCTGCTGGACGGGCTGGGCATTCCGGGGACCTTCTTCGTCATCGGCGAGGACCTGGAGTCAGACCCGGTCGCCGTGGCGGGCATGCGCGCCTCCCACGAGGCGGGCATCGAGGTGGCCAGCCACAGCTACGCCCATGACTACGCGCTGACGCGCCGGGGCCCCCAGGCCATCCAGGCCGACCTGGCGCGCGCGGATGCCGCCATCCTCGCGGCCACGGGTGTGCGGCCGGAGGGGTTCCGCGCGCCGGGCTACACGCTGAACGCGGACCTGTACGCGGCCACGGCGGCGCTGGGCTACCGGTATGGCTCCTCGGCGTTCCCCGCCGTGCCGTACTACCTGGCGAAGGCGGTGGTGATGGGGGGCCTGGCGATGCTGGGGCGTCCGTCCCGCTCCGTGCTGGACACGCCCCGCGTGCTGCTGGCGCCGCGGGCGCCGTACCGGCCCGACCCGGCGCGGCCCTACCGGCGGGGCTCGGGCGCCGTGCTGGAGCTGCCCATGACGGTGACGCCCGCGCTGCGCTTTCCCTTCATCGGCACCTTCGTCACCACGCTGCCCAGCGCGTCCCTGCGCGGGCTCTGGCGCGCCTGCCGCCGGGACACCTTCTTCAACTTCGAGCTGCACGGCGTGGACGTGCTGGACGCGTCGGACGGGGTTCCCCCGGAGCTGGTGCGGCAGCAGCGGGACTTGCGCGTCAGCGCCACCCGGAAGATGGCGCGCCTGCGCGAGGTGTTCGGCTGGCTGAAGTCGGAGCGCGAGGTCCTCACGCTGCGTGACGTCGCCGGGCGCCTGTCCGCCAGCGCACGTCCCGGCTGTCTCTGAGGGCCGGGATGGCATGCTTGCTTCGCCGGTGCGGGGCCGGTGGTGTAAAGAGCCCCCATGCTGGAGAACGTCACCGACCGAGTGAAGAAGGGCCTGCGCGAGTGGACGGACCGGCTGGCCAACACTGAACAGAAGCATCGGCTCCAGGGCCTGACGCGCCCGGGGAACGAGTACGGGGTGGACCCGTTCGGCTTCGATTTGGACTACAGCCTGTCCGCGGTGGCCCCGCTCCTGTGGCTCTACCGGAACTACTTCCGCGTGGAGACATACGGCATCGAGCACGTGCCCGCCGGCCGGGTGCTGCTGGTGTCCAACCACTCCGGCCAGCTGCCCATGGACGGCGCCATGATTGGCGTGGCGATGATGCTGGACGCCAGCCCGCCCCGCGTCATCCGCAGCATGGTGGAGAAGTGGGTGTCGTCGCTCCCGTACGTGTCCACCTTCATGGCCCGCGTGGGGCAGATTGTCGGCACGCCGGAGAACTGCCGGCGGCTGCTGGAGTCGGAGGAGGCCATCCTCGTCTTCCCCGAGGGCACGCGCGGCATCAACAAGCTGTGGCCCCAACGCTACCAGCTCCAGGAGTTCGGCCTGGGCTTCATGCGTCTGGCGCTGGAGACGAACACGCCCATCGTCCCCGTGGCCGTCATTGGCGCGGAGGAGCAGGCCCCGGCGCTGATGGACCTCAAGCCGGTGGCGAAGCTCTTTGGCTTCCCGTCCTTCCCCATCACCCCCACGGGCCTGCCCATCCCCCTGCCCACGAAGTACCGCATCTACTTCGGGGAGCCGCTGCACTTCTCCGGGCGCCCGGACGACGAGGACAGCGAGCTGGACAAGAAGGTCCGCACCGTGAAGGCGTCCATCCAGTCCATGCTCCACCAGGGCCTCAAGGAGCGTCAGGGCGTGTTCTGGTGAGCACCCGGCGCGGCGGTGCTAAAGAGGGGAGTTCCATGAAACCGGCCGTCGTCGTCACGGGCATCAGCGGCAACCTCGGCCGCACCCTCGCGAAGTTGCTGCACAAGCATGAGCGCATCATCGGCATCGACCGGCGGCCCTTCGCGGGGCGGCCGAAGGATGTCGAGATGTACGAGCTCGACCTCCGCAAGAAGAAGGCGGAGGACGTCTTCCGGAAGAACGAAATCCGCGCCGTCATCCACATGGGCATCATGCATGACCCCCGGATGAGCGAGGAGGAGCACCACTCCTTCAACGTCGTGGGCACCACGCGCCTCCTGGAATACTGCGCGAAGTACGGCGTGAAGAAGGTCGTCGTCCTGTCCTCGGCCAACGTCTATGGGCCCAGTCCGGACAACTCCAACTTCCTCATGGAGGACGCGCCGCTCATGGCCGCCAGCCGCTTCTCCGGCGTGCGCGACCTCATCGAAGTGGACATGCTGGCGCACAGCTTCTTCTGGAAGCACCCCCACATCGAGACGGTCATCCTCCGGCCCGTCCACATCGTCGGGCCCACCATCAAGAACGCGCCCTCCAACTACCTGCGCATGCGCCGGCCGTGGATGATGGCGGGCTTCGACCCCATGGTGCAGCTCATCCATGTGGAGGACGTCGCGCGCGCCATGGTGGAGGCGCTCCGCCCCGAGCCCAAGGGCGTCTACAACGTCGTGGGCCCCGGCGAGGTGCCCCTGTCCGCGGTGATGCGCGAGCTGGGCAATACCCCCATCCCCGTACCGCACCCCGTGGCCCGGCCGCTGCTGGGCATGCTGTTCAAGTACCGGCTGGCCAACTTCCCGCCGCCGGAGCTGGACCACATCCAGTTCCTCTGTGCGGTGGATGGCAGCCGCTGGGTGAAGGACGTGGCCTGGAAGCCGCGCCACTCCATGCGCGACACCATCCGCTCCGTCCAGGGCGACTAGCTGGAAAGTCCGAGGCGCCCTGACACCGTTGTCAGGCCCGGCGCGACGTCCGGCCCGGGGGCCCCTGACAGGCATGTCAGAGGCCCACCTCGGAGGCTGGGCGGCGTCAGGCTCCCGGGCGCCGCAACCCCTTGAATCTCCAGCCATTCATCAGCGCCCGCTCCGGGCTCGGTGCTTGGCACTCCCGTTGCTCTAGTGGCTGCCCATCACGGCGCGGCGACATGGGCCCGGCAACGGTGTCGCCCCGTCAGACTGTAGGGCACTCCATTGGGGAGTTCCCGACGCCCTCCGTCTCGGCCGGCCCCGAGACGGCGGGCGGACTCTTGTAGGGCGCTCCATAGGGGAGCTCCCGACGCCCACCGCCTCGGCCGGCCCCGAGACGGTGGGCGGTTTCTTTTCAGGGGGATGGGGGCTGCTCGGCGAGGGTGCTCGGGCTCGGCAGCTCGCCCTCGAAGGGGCCGTCGTCCTGGCTCTCCAGGAGCCACGCCCCGTCCCGGAAGACGAACTCCGAGGTGACGATGGCGGTGCGCTCGGAGGCCGAGGGCAGCCGCATCCACTGGATGCGGCTCTGCACCGTGGCCCGGTGCCCGTCGTCGGACAGCTTCACGTCCTCGATTTCGTAGTCGGTGATGGACAGGTCCTTGTCGTCGTTGAGCGCCAGGCGCGACTTCTGGAAGTCCTTGCGCCGCTCGGGGACGAGGATGCGGGTGGCGCTCCGGAAGTCCTTCCACCGGAGGGCCTGGTGGAAGCGCTCCACGGTGGGCTTGAGTGCTTCCAGGTTGGATTTCTTGGACGTGGTTGCGCACGCCCCAAGGACGAGCGCGAGGAGCAGGGCAGGCAGGCGATTCACGGTGGGGAGGGTACCACCCGGCAGCAGCCTGGGACGAGAGAGCGGTGGTATGGTCCGGCTCCCCCGCCCGAGCACCGGAGTCGCGAGCGCAATGGCCAAGTCGATGGTGGAGCGTTACGAGCAGCTCCTCCGGCAGGACCCCACCTCTTCCGTTTTCGTCGAACTCGCCAAGGCCCTGCTGGAAAAGGGGGACGCCGCGCGTGCCATCGAGGTCTGCGGGCAAGGCATCTCCCACCACCCCGCGTCCGTTGTCGGGCGTGTGCTGTGGGGCAAGGCCCTCATCCAGCAGGGCCGGCCCGCGGAGGCGATGGACCAGTTCGAGCAGGCCATCTCCATCGAGAAGGACAACCCCTACGCCTACAACCTGATTGGCGAGGTGCTGCTCCAGCACCGGCTGTACCGGTCCGCGCTCCCCATCCTGCGCAAGGCCCTGGCGCTGCAGCCGAATGATGGCCGCGTGAAGCAGTGGCTGGAGCAGACCGAGCAGGCCTTCGCGGGTGGGCCGGCCCCTGTGTTCGCGAACCTGATGGGGCTGGACAAGCCCTCGTCGGACGAGGACGCGCCGGCGGAGGAGGCGTCGAAGGACGAGGCGCCGAGCCCGACGGTGGCGCCCATGGCGGCGGCCCGGCTGCGCGCCGCCGCGCTGGGGGATGGGGCGAAGCTGAAGCCCGCGAATGTCGGCGCCACGCCAGCGGGAGACGCCTCGGGGGCGGCTCGTGGGGAGGTTGCGTCCGGAGCCTCCGAGAAGGACGCGGATGCGGAAGGGAACACGCAGGCTGGCTCGGACGCTGACGCGGCGGCACCGTCGAGTCACGCGGCGGAGCAGGGCGGCGCGGGAGCCTCTTCGGGTGACGCTGCTGACGAGGGCCGTGACGCGGGCGCCGCGCTGGGCTTGTTGAACCGGCCGGTGCCGGTGTCGTCCGTGTTGGGCGCGGAGCTTCCGAGCCTGGACCTGGGGTTGGGGGACGATGACGACGCCCCTCCGCGTGGCGCGGATGGAGCGGCCTCCGAGGCCCAGGCGCCCACGGAGGACTCCGCGCTCGAACAGCGCGCTGACGCCGCGCAGGACTCCGGCGCCGTCGCGGACGCGCCGACGCAGCAGGTGTCCGTCGCGGACGAGCCTGCCCCGGCCTTGGAGTCCGAGGCGGGCAGTGACGCGGAGGAGCAGCAAGCCGGGGCCGCCGTGGCCGAGGACACCGGGGCCTCTGGCGCGGGGGGGCTCCTGGGCGACCTGCCTCCTCCCGAGCCGACGGCGTCGAGGCCCGTCGTGGCGAGCGCGCCTGTGACGTCGCGAGGCGCTGGAGGCAAGCGCTCCCTGCTGGAGGACATCCCGGACGCGGCGCCCGCACCCGCGGCCTCCGCCGCGAAGGCCAAGGCGCGCAAGCCGGACACCGAGGCGCTCACCGCCGAGTACGAGAAGGAGCTGCGGGCGAAGCTGGCGCGCGAGGCCGCGAAGACGTCGTTCATCGCCCGGCACGGCGTGAAGGCCGCTGGGGCCGTGGTGGGCGTGGTGGTGCTGGCCATCGTCGTCTTCAGCTTCATCAACATCCGCGCGAACCAGGGCGGACAGACGCTGAACGAGACGCTGGCCCGGGCCGAGGACCTCATCATCCAGGACACGGGGGCCTCGTTGGAGGCCGCGCTGGCGCAGCTCCAGAAGGCGCGGGACATGGACGACAGCAGCAGCCGGGCCTGGGCGCTGACGGCCTGGGCGCACGCGCTGCGCTACGCGGACCATGGGCAGGCTTCCGAGGACCGGCGTCAGGCGCTGGAGGCGCTGGAGCGGCCGGGCGTGAAGGACACCGCCCCCGCTCAGGTGCTGGTCACCAACGTGCTGGTGGCGGACGAGCGCGGACGCGCCCTGGCGCGGAGCGCGCTGCTGGGCTCGCAGCAGGAGAGCACCGAGGTCCATGCGCTCGCCGGCAGCCTGCTGCTGGAGGCGAAGGACGAGAAGCAGGCGCTCGAACGCTTCGACCGCGCGCTCCGTGCCTCCGCCGCCAACGTCCGCGCGCTGGTGGCCCTGGGGGATTACTACAAGGCTTCCGAGGACTTTCCGCAGGCCATTGAGATGTATGAGCGCGCGCGCAAGAAATCCCCCGAGCACCCCGCGGCCCGCATCGGCCAGGCGGAGGCTCGGCTCGCGCTGTACCAGGACCTGGAGGCCGCGCTGGCGGACGTGGCGAAGCTCGCGGAGGACCCGAAGCTTTCCTCGCCACTGAGGGCGCGCCAGCAGCTGGTGCACGGCGAGCTGCTGTCCGCTCAGGGCAAGCATGCCGAGGCCCGCGCGCTGCTCTCCAAGGGCACTCAGGGGCCCCTGGCCTTCGAGTTCCAGCTCGCGCTCGGCGCCGCCAGTCGCGCGGCCGGGACGCTGGGCGCGGCGCAGGCCGCCTACGAGGCCGCGCTCAAGCTGCGGCCCAAGAGCGAAGAGGCCCGCGAAGGGCTGGGCCGCGCGTTGCTGGACCGCGACCGGGAGCGCGAGGTCCTCACCCGGCTGGACGCCGATGGGGGCCGCAAGGTGTCCCTGGTGCGCGGCGCCGCGTATGCGCGCCTGGGAGACTGGAAGAAGGCCCGCGCGGAGCTGGCGCGCACGCGTGTGAATGACCGGTATCCCCCGGAGGCCGTCTCCTGGCTGGCCCTGGCGGATGCCGCCGAGGGCCATGGCGCCCAGGCGCGGGAGCTGCTGGAGAAGGCCCTGCACGCGGCGAAGCGGCCTCGCAACGACATGCGGCTGGCGCTGGGGCAGCTCTACTGGCGCGAGCGGGCCTACGACAAGGCGCAGGCCCTGTTCGAGGAGGCCCAGAAGGACCCGCGTGACTACGAGGCCGCGTGCTCGCTGGGGCGGTTGATGCTGTCGCGTGGGCTGCCCGACATGGCCCTCAAGCCGCTGACGGAGGCGGTGGAGCGCAACGGCGCGCACGGCGAGGCCCGGGACGCGCTGGGGCGCACGCTGCTGGCCCTGGGGCGGACGCAGGACGGGCTCAAGCAGTTCGAGGCGTGGCAGCTGGAGAACCCGGCGAGCGCGGCCGCGCACAAGGGCTTCGCGCTGGCGCTGTTCCACGCCGGCCGCCGCAAGGAGGCGGAGGGCGCGGTGCAGCGCTCGGTGAAGCTGGTGTCGAATGACGCCGAGGCGCACAAGCTGCGCGCGGCCATCCTCTTTGGCGCGGGAGACGCGCGGGCCGGCTTCTCGGCGCTGGAGCGCGCCAACAAGCTGGACCCGAAGGACGCGGACACGTTCTGTGAGATTGCCCTCGCCTTCATGCGCCAGGGCAACAGTGGCAACGCGGAGGCGGCCTTCGCCGCGGCCCGGCGGGAAGGGCCCGATGCCACGTGTGGCCGGGTGGGAGAGCTGTACGCGCAGTTGCCGGGCGGTGGGCGGGGTGCCGCTCGGACGCTCGAGGACCTGGCGGCCAGGGCGCCGACTGTCTGGGACAAGGCCTTCGCGCGGGCCACCATGGCGCGCGCGCTGCTGGGGGCGGGGGCCGTGAAGGATGCCCGCACCGCGGCGGATGAGGCCGTGCGCCTGGCGCCTTTCGATGGGCGCGCCCAGCTTGCACTGGGAATGGTGGCGCTCAAGCAGCGGCAGGAGGACGTGGCCCGGGCCGCGCTGGAGAAGGCCGTGGAGCTGGAGCCCGCGGACGGCCTGGCGCGCCTGGCGCTCGCGGATGCGTTGGTGCGCGAGCCCGGCGCCCTGCCTCGGGCCGTGGAGTCCTACGAGGCGTTCCTGAAGCTGGCCGGCGGCGCGAATGAGGCCGCGCGGGTGAAGAAGGCCCTGCCCAGCCTCAAGAAGAAGGCGGCGAGGTAGCGTGAGGTATTTCTCCTCCCGAACGGATTCCCCACTGCTGCACATCATGTGGGGCAATGCGTTCCTGCTGTCGCTCGTCTACCTGCTGCTGGGGCTCGGGGTAGAGCTTGCCCTGCGCTACTTCCCCTCGCGCTTCCTCCAGCGGCTGTCGCTGTCGCTGGACTCGCTGCCGGCGCGGGCCCTGGAGCTGACAGGGGCCATGGAGCCCTTGCGAGCCGCCTACTTCTCCGGCCGCATCTCCGAGGTGGGCGTGCGCGTCGTCTTCGGGCTCACCACCATGGTCGTGATTTTCCTGCTCGCGATGGTGGTGGGCACGGTGATGGGCGGCGTCCGGACGCTGCTGGCGCGCCGGGCCCTGCGCCAGGGCGGACGCCGGCACCCCTGAGGAGGCCGCGACTTCAGCTCCGGCGCCGAATCGCGGGCTTGCGCGCGCGCACCGCGGCGTCCGGCACGGCCTGGGGCTCATGGCCAGCGGCGCGCGCCATCAGGCAGATTTCCACCACCTTGGGGCCAAAGCGCTCCCAGCGGCTCTCCCCGGTGCCCTTCACCGCGAGGAAGCCCTCCCGGTCCACCGGCAGCGCCGCGGACAGGCCCAGCAGCGTGGCGTCGTTGAAGATGATGAAGGGGGCGACGCCCAGGTCCTTCGACAGCTCCTTGCGCCAGCGCCGCAGCTCCGTGGAGGCCAGCTCGCTGTAGTTCGTCACCACCGGCGCCGCCGCGGAGCCCGTGCCACGCGAGCGCGACGCGGCCGGCCCGTGGGCCAGCAGCGTGGGCATCTTCTCCGGCGCGCACACGTCGCAGTTGCCACACGACGCCTGGGCGTCGCGCTGGCCGAAGTAGTGGAGGATGGCCGAGCGTCGGCACTTCTTGTCCCGGTCCGTGTACGCGTACTCGGTCATCCGCCGCAGCAGCGACAGGTTCTGCCGCTCCTGCTCCCGCACGTGGCTCAGGTCGAGCCCCAGCTCGCGGAAGGGCACCCGCTCCAGCGCGCGGATGGAGCGCCCGGCGAAGGGGCGCCGGACCTTGGTCACCTGGGCCTTCTCCAGCAGGCCCAGCGCGTGGCGGACCTCGTCCACCGACAGGCCGATTCGGCGCGCGAGGATGGGCAGCTCCGTGGTGACCTGCCGGCCCACGGGGAACGTCTCCAGCAGGGACTTGAGCAGCCGCTGCGCGTCCGGCGAGTGCGGGTGCGCGGAGGTCGCCTTCTCCAGCAGGGTGATGCCGTGCTCGCCCTCTCCGCGGCCACCGCGCTCCACCTTGCCCTCGCGTTCGAGGATGCGCAGCGCCGCGCTGACCTCGAATTCGCTGGCGTTCACCGTGCCCGCGAGCGCGTGCACGCCCCGCTCGAACTCCTCCACCGACTGGAGCACGTTCCACACGTCCCCGAAGATGGCCTCGGCCGGGTGGCTGCTCTGGATGAGCCGCTCCTGGGTGAAGACGTCCGAGTGGTTGAAGAGCAGCACCGCGCGCGCGGCCTGTCCGTCGCGGCCCGCGCGGCCAATCTCCTGGTAGTACGCCTCCACCGCCCGCGGGATGTTGGCGTGGCCGACGAAGCGGATGTCCGGCTTGTCGATGCCCATGCCGAAGGCGTTGGTGGCCACCGCCACCGCTTCCTTCGCGGCCATGAAGGTGTCCTGGGCGCGGCGCCGGGCGTCGTCATCCATGCCCGCGTGGTACAGCACCGCCTTCACCCCGCGCCCGTGCAGCTCGGAGAAGATGCCCTCGGCCGCGCGCCGCGTGGAGCAGTACACGATGCCGCTACCGCCCGTGGACGCCAGCCGCGCGCAGGCCTCGTGCCGGTCCGCGTCGCCGCCCACCTCCTGCTTGCCCAGGAAGAGGTTGGGGCGGTCGAAGCCCATGGCGAACTCCCGCGGGTCCTTCATCAACAGGACGCGCACGATGTCCGCGCGGACCTCCGGCGTGGCCGTGGCGGTGAGCGCCACCGTGCGCGGCGGACGCAGCCGCTTTCGCACCTGCCCGAGCAGCGCGTAGTCCGGCCGGAAGTCGTGCCCCCACTGGGAGATGCAGTGCGCCTCGTCCACGGCGAGCAGGTCCACGCCCAGGGCGGACACCGTCTCCAGGAAGCTCTGGCTGCGGAAGCGCTCGGGCGCCACGTAGAGCAGCTTGTACTCACGCGCGCGCAGCTTGCGCATCCGCTCCGCGCGCTCCAGGTCGGACAGCGATGAGTTGATGAAGGTCGCGGGAATGCCCCGCGCGGTGAGCTGCTCCACCTGGTCCTTCATCAGGGCAATCAGCGGCGACACCACCAGCGTCAGCCCCGGCAGCAGCGTGGCGGGCAGCTGGTAGCACAGGCTCTTGCCCGCGCCGGTGGGCATCACCACCACCGTGTTGCGGCCGCTCAAGACGGAGGAGATGACCTGGTCCTGCCCCGGCCGGAACCGGGACAGGCCGAAGTGGCGGACCAGCCCCTGCTGTGCTTCCTCAAGGTAGGGCAGGTCCACCGGCATCGCGCGCATGTTCATCATCCTGGTCCAACCGTCAACGGAAACGAGGCCGGCGCGCGGCCTCCACTCACAGGTCGAACTTGGGTGGAACCGGAACAGCCAGCCGCGCCCGTGTCCGCGCGACGTCCTGTCGCCGCGCCTCCGTCTGCCCTGGCTCCAGCCGGCCATCCACCACGACGTCACCCTCGCGCACGCCCGTGGGCAGCGACGCGCGCTCCACCGTGGAGGCCTGTCCGGTGTCCAGCCGCACCACTTGCGCCCGGACGTCCTCCAGCAGCTCCACCTGCACCGCGCCCCACAACCCCACCATGCTCACCATCATCCGCCGCCTCCATTCGCGCTCCACGTCCGCCGCTTCTCCCGTGCTTCGTCCGGCAGCAGCCCGCGCTCCAGCATCGACACGTAGCCGCCGTCTCCCATCACCACGTGGTCCAGCACCTTGATGTTGAGCAGCTGCGCCCCCGCGACCAGGTGCCGCGTCAGGCCCAGGTCCTGGACGCTGGGCTCCGGGTCCCCCGAAGGGTGGTTGTGCGCCAGGACGATGGACGTGGCGCGCGAGGTGAGCGCCGCGGCGAACACCTCACGCGGGTCCACCGGGCAGGTGTTCATGGTGCCCTCCGCCACGCGCGCGTCATGCAGCAACACGTTGCGCGCGTTGAAGCACAGGACGTGGAACACCTCGCGCCGCAGCGCCCCCAGCGCCGGCGCCAGGTACGCGGCAATCTCCTTCGGCGTGCGCAGCTTGGGCCTGCGCTCCCCGGCACGCTGCGAGCGGCGGCCCAGCTCCAGCGCGGCCAGTGCCTGCGCCGCCCGGACAGGTCCCACGCCAGGCCGCAGACTCAGCGCCAGGGGCTCCTGCTGCACCAGGCCCTTCAGCCCGCCCCCTTCCGACAGCAGTGCCCCCGCCACCGCCCACGCTCCAGGCGCGCGAGGCCCAGCGCTCCACAC